>CAZVLG010000219.1:0-13970 GCA_964627835.1 uncultured Bacteroides sp. | reverse complement strand
GCTCAAAGACAAGGAGATGAGGCTCCTTGAACAATACCTCGTGGACAACAACATAACCCAGGAGCCCACCGCTTCCGGACTTTATTATATTGAGATAACGGAAGGGACAGGAACCCAGGCAGCCCAGGATTTCTGGGTGGATTTTGATTATACAGCAGAATTGATCGACGGTACCGTTTTTGGCACAAGTTACGAGGACGTGGCTGAGGATAATAACATTTACAATTCAAATTACCTTTACGGTCCCCTGCGCTTCAGGGTAGGCCATAGCGGAGTACCGGGACTGGATGAAGGATTTCCTTACATGCATGAAGGCGGTACATCCAAAATGATCATTCCATCCAGTATCAATGGCTTCGGGGAAACGGCCACCGATCTTTCACCTTCTTACTCCACCCATATCTATAACATTGAACTGATCAACGCGTTTAACGATCCCGAGATCTTCCAGACCAACCAGATCATACTTTACATGCAGGATCAGGGAATCGAGAATCCATTGGTTACGGAATCCGGACTGCATTATATAGAAATACTGCCCGGAGAGGGAGACCTGATCAAAAACGGAGATATTGTGGAGGTATGGTACACAGGCTCTTTTCTTGACGGACGGGTATTCGCTTCAAATGTTGGAGGCAATGTTATGACCGTCGATATGCCTGCAAGCGATTATATCCCCGCCTGGGACGAGGCGCTGAAATTAATGCAGCAGGGAACACGTGCGAAGATCATTGCTCCCTATGATCTGGGTTATGGTTCCGTTCAGAATGGCCCGATCCCTCCGTTTATGACCCTGGTCTTCGATATTGAAATTGAGAGCGTCGTACCGCTGTAGCAGGAGTCAGGACCTGTTCAAAAGAAATACAGCAGGCCGTTTATGAAGCTGGGGGATCTTTTGGCTCCACTCATAAACGGTTTTCGTTTTTATGAATTCCGTATCGAGGCTGATGTCAGCCGCCACACAGAGCAAGGTTTCCCCCATGCAATTATTCAGAAGATCCTCCATCAGGCTCATATTCCGGTAAGGGGTTTCCATAAAGATCTGGGTTTCCCCGTTTTCAAGGGCCATCCTCTCGATCCGGCGAATGCTGTTTATCCGCCCGGGCTTTTTTACGGGCAGGTATCCGTGAAAGCGGAAGATCTGTCCATTCATGCCTGAAGCCATCAGGGCCAGCAGGATGGAATTGGGACCAACCAGCGGGATGACCCTCACCTGGTGCCGGTGGGCCAGAGCCACCAGCCTGGCTCCCGGATCAGCTACGGCAGGCACGCCCGCCTCCGACAATATGCCCATGGATTCCCCTGCCAGCAGGGGGGCCATCATTTCATCAAGGTCTCCCTCCTGGCTGTGTTCGTTGAGCAGGAAGAACCGCAGGCTGTCAAAGGAAGCCGTGAGCCCGGCTTTTCTGAGATACCTTCTTGCGGACCGCAGGTCTTCCACGACAAAATATTCCAGCCGTTTAATGATTTCCCTCGATGGGTCCGGGATCACATTTTCCACCGGGGAGTCACCCAGTGTCGCCGGGATTAGATAAAGAATGGCAGACATTATGAAAACCAGATTCTGTGTAAATTTACCTTTTTGATCGGAACCTGCATGTTTCAATCCCTTATAAAATTGATCCTGAACCGGAACCTGATCCTGGGGATCGCAGTTGTTGGGGGACTCCTATTCGGCAGGTATTTTACGGGGATATCGCCATTTTATTATTAATTTCAACTGTTTTACTGGTATCGCTGTTCGGCATGGGCAGTTTGTATGAAACCTGGGCGGGCAAGAGGGGAGAAGTGCGGGAAATGACTGTGTCCCGAACCCTGCTGCTGACGATCAAGAGCTCTGGTTTTGCTGCGGTCACTGCATTTTCCCTTTTCGGTGACAGGGCAGCCATTCCTTCGGCCGTCATGGCGATCATCGTGTTGCTGTATCTGATCTATCTGTCATTCAGGAAAGATTTCAAAAACAGGAAGCCAGGATGAAGGTCACTTTTTTAGGAACGGGAACATCCCAGGGAGTACCGGTCATTGCCTGTACATGCCCCACCTGCCTCTCGGAAGATCCCAGGGACAAACGGCTGCGTTCATCGGTTCTGGTGGAAGACGGGGAAACAGCAATCCTGATCGATACGGGCCCCGATTTCAGGCAGCAGATGCTCCGAGCCCGGGTCGGGCACCTTGATGCCGTATTGTATACTCATGAGCACAGGGATCATGTCGCTGGACTTGACGACATTCGTGCATACAATTACATTCAGAGCAAATCAATGGACATATACGGGGAGGAGCGTGTGCTTCGAGCCCTGAGTCACACTTTTCCCTATGTCTTCGCTGAACGTAAATATCCCGGCATTCCCCAGGTAAATTTTCATACCATAGACCTGCAGCCTTTCCGCATCGGGAACACGGAGATCATTCCGATCCGTGCCCTGCATTACCGGCTTCCGGTCATGGGTTTTCGAATCGGTGAATTTGCCTACATAACCGATGCCAATTACATACCGCCCGAAGAGATCCAAAAGATAAGGGGGGTGTCGTATTTTGTAATCGGTGCCCTGCGCAAAAAAAAGCATATCTCCCATTTCAACCTGGATCAGGCCCTGGAAGTGATCCGGGAGGTTCAGCCAGGAAAGGCATACCTGACCCATATATCGCATTTAATGGGCACCTTCCGGGAAACCGGAGCAGACCTTCCCGACAACATCGATCTTGCATGGGATACGCTCAGCATCGACATCTGATCAGGTACGGAACTTCCTGAACAAAAATGCAAACAAAACACCCAGGGAAAGGAATACCATTCCCCCGAATAGAAGCGCGGTTTCGAGTCCCATGCCATCGGTCATCCACCCCATGGCAGGGCCAACCAGGACAAAACAGAGGCGGATGATAAAATTGCGTACCGAAAGCACCGTTGCCCTGACCTCGGATGAAGTAAGACGGTGGATATAATCCTTCAGTACAGGGGTTGCGATTCCCCGGAAAATATAAAAACTGAAAAGAACAATCAGAGCCCACTGGGTGTGCATCACCCCGAGCAGCAGGTATCCGGATGGGATAAGTATGGCCAGTGAGAGGACCGTAAGCCTTGGACCAAGATGTTTTTCCAGCCGCCAGGCCGCCATGGCTGCCAGTCCCACAGTAAGATTCAGCAGTGTCCATAACAATCCATACAGGGTAAGGGGCAGGTCAATGTGTTTGAAATATGGCTGGGCGAACCAGGCCATCGTAAGGGTTGCCGTGCCGATGATGGCGGAAAGAAAAATATTCGTTCTCAATTCCTTATTGATGAAAAGAGAATCCCGGACCACATGCAGGATGGTCCTGAAGGTGAAAATTTTCAATGGTTTATGCCTGACAGGCTCTACCAGCAGGATGGCGGCAGGCAAGGCCAGGAAGGATACCACGGCCTGTGCATAAAAATTCGCCCTGAAGCTGATCAGGGCTATCAATCCACCAACAATCCCGGCGCTTGCCTCGGCAATGTTCCCGAAGGAAACCATTCTGCCTTCGTATTTGATGTATTCTTTCTCCTTTTTAATATCCAGCAGGGAATCATACAACAGGGCCGAATCTGCTCCTGAAATAAAGCTCTGGCCGAAACCCAGCACCAATTCGGCCAGGAGGAAGCCCAGGAAACTATATGAAAAACTGTACAGGGTGTATCCGACGGCCCCCAGGACGGTCCCCAGAATCAGCGTCCGCTGTCTTCCGATAACATCCGCAAAATACCCCGAAGGTATTTCCAGGGCAACAATGGAAATGGAGTATACCGCCTGAAGGATCATCACCTGGTGCATGTCCAGATTGTTGGAATTGTAGAACGGAATGATATAGGGCATGAAGAGCATGAACCACTTGGAGACCTTGATGACATATAGCTTCCATATGTTGGATTTCGTGGTTCTGCCCATGGCTGTGCGTAGAAACTTCAAAATTAGCATTTTCTCATTCCGGGCAGGCGGGGTGTTGTTTAACATAGCAGCTGAGGTGAAGATGAAAATATCCAATCGGGAATCCTCGTATTTTTGTAGCAGACATATATGGAACCGGTCCGTATCTTTGTTTTTGGCCGGCAATTAATATTTGGGATTATGGGAATGACGATCATTGAAAAGATTCTCAGCGCTCACAGCGATGCAATGACAGCCAGGCCGGGTGACATTCTTGATGTGGAGATCGACGCCCGGGTTGCCCGGGATTTCGGGGGAGCGAACGTGGTAAAGAATATCCAGGAAAACCAGCTGGGCATCGATGATCCTGACCGGACCTTCTTCACCTTTGATTGCAATCCGACGGGTTCGGACCAGAAGTATGCGGCCAACCAGCATATTTGCCGCAGGTTCGCATCCGGGCACGGCATAAAGGTATACGATATCAACCGGGGAATCGGTACGCACCTGATGATTGAGGAGGGACTCGTATATCCCGGTGCCACGGCTGTATCTACCGATTCGCATGCCAATATCCTGGGAGCCATCGCTGCTTTCGGGCAGGGTATGGGGGACAAGGATATCGCCGCTGCATGGAGCAAGGGGAAGGTCTGGTTCAAGGTGCCGGAAACCGTGAAACTTACCCTGCGGGGTCGGATACCGGAAAAAACAGGCGCCAAGGATATGGTGCTTAACCTGCTTGCACGGTTCGGCGCCAGTACCTTCCTGGGCAAGGCCATTGAATTGTACGGCGATGAGATCGATGCCCTCTCGCTGGATCAAAGGATCACCATTGCTTCCATGGCAACCGAGCTGGGAGCGGTTACCATACTGATCCCTCCGAACCAGGAGGTGATCCGGTACTGCGAATCCAGGATATGCCGCAAGACGGATCCCGTAAACGCGGATCCGGATGCTGCCTATGCAGAGGAAATTGAGCTTGATGCAGCCGATTTTATGACCATGGTCTCAAGACCGGGAAAACCCCACGATGCTGTTCCCCTTGAAGAGGTCAAAGGGACACGGATTGATTCTGCTTTTATCGGGAGCTGCACCAACGGGCGAATGGAAGATATGCGCACCGTTGCCGAAATCCTGAAAGGCCGGAAAGTAGCCGAAGGCGTTGTTTTGAAGATCGTTCCATGTACAGACCGTATCTGGAATCTTTGCCTTGAAGAGGGACTGATGGAAATCTTCAAGGATGCCGGGGCGATGGTGTCGAATGCCGGATGTGCGGGCTGTGCGGCCGGACAGGTGGGACAGAACGGTCCCGGTGAGGTGACCATAAGTTCCGGGAACCGGAATTTCCCCGGCAAGCAGGGGCAGGGGGAAGTTTACCTTTCCTCACCCGAGATAGCGGCTGCATCCGCAGTTGCAGGCTTCATCACTTCTCCGGACCTGATCCCGGACGGCAAGATCGAGGACCATCCCGAAGAAGCGGAATACGGTGATGATAACCTGCCGGCATTTTCCTTACCCGGACCGGCTAAGAAGAAAGCCGTTTCCCGGAAGGAATCCCCGAAGGTGTCCAGGACCGGATCCGGAACGAAACCTAATGAATTTACCGGCAGGGCCTGGCATATCGAACAGGACGATATCGATACGGACATGATCTTTCATAACAGGCACCTGACCATTACGGATATCGCGGAAATGGGGAAACATGCCCTGGGCAACCTGAAAGGGTACGAATCCTTTGCCGGGGAAGCCCAAAAAGGAGATATCCTTTTCACCGGCAAGAACTTCGGTGCCGGCAGTTCCAGGCAGCAGGCGGTGGATTGTTTCATTTCGCTGGGCATTTCCTGCATCGTGGCCGGATCTTTCGGGGCGATCTACGAACGGAATGCGATCAATGCTGCCTTCCCGATCCTCTGCTCGGCCGAAATAGGGAAACTTGAACTGCAGGACAAGGACCCGGTGGAACTGAACGTTAAAACCGGACTGATCCGGAACAAAAGGAACGGCAAGAGTATTACGGCAGTGCCCTTCTCAGAGGTTCAGATGGAAATTTACCAGAATGGAGGACTTTTCTGAATTCCCTGAGGCCCGGGCAATCTCATCTTAGAAAGCAGGCAGACAAGTATAGCCCGGCAGGCTCTTGCAAGAAGGCAGACATACATATACGCAACGGCAGGCACATGAAAGAACGAAGTCAGAAATTAATCAAACGGGCAGTTTACCATGGCTAAAACATTTGTGGAGAAGATACTGGATGCCCCGCAGGGAAGCATCGTGTTTAAAAAACCCGACCTGGTACTTTCCCATGATAATTCAGCGAGCATCAGGAAAACCTTTGAACAGATGAACGGGCTGAGACTCGCAGATCCCAGCCAGCTTTTGATCGTGCTTGACCATAATGCCCCGCCCACCAATGCAAAACTTGCCACCGATTACCAGGCTGTCCGCGATTTCGTCAGAGACCAGGGGGTGGATAAATTCTACGATGCCGGGAAAGGCATCTGCCACCAGATCATGTCGCAGCATGCCCTTCCCGGGATGCTGATCGTCGGATCCGACAGCCATACCTGCACCGCTGGTGCCTTCAATGCACTTGCCGCAGGCATAGACCGGACGGAGACCGCCGGGATATGGAGGCGGGGGGAGACCTGGTTCAGGGTACCCGAAAGCATGAAAATCAACCTGCATGGAAGGCTTCGCGAAGGGGTCTATGCCAAGGACCTTTCGCTTTGGATCATCGGACTGATCGGCTCGGCTGGGGCCAACTACAGGTCCATCGAATTCCACGGCGAGGGAGTCTCCACACTGGATATCTCGGAACGAATGACCCTTGCCAACCTGGCCTCCGAAATGGGTGCAAAAAATGCGGTTTTCCCGCCGGATGAAATACTTAAGGAATTCTTTAATGTTCCTTCCCTGCAGGGTGTTTGGGCGGATGAGGATGCCGCCTATGTGGAGGAGCTTACCATTGATATAGGGGAGGTTGTCCCCCTGGTGGCCGCTCCACACCATGTGGATAATATAAAGACGGTCGCAGAGGTGGATGGGGTTGAGGTTCACCAGGGACTCATAGGGACCTGTACAAATGGCAGGATCGAAGACCTCAGGGTCGCTGCAGCGATCCTGAAGGGGAACAAGGTAGCACCCGGATTTCAGTTACTGGTGATACCCGCATCCCGGAAGATTTATCTGCAGGCCATTGAAGAGGGGCTGATCACGGCGTTTCTCGAAGCGGGGGCGAATGTGCTGAGCGCATCCTGCGGCCCGTGCCTGGGGACTGGCCAGGGGATCCCTGCGGACGGCTTTACAGTGATTTCAACGGCCAACCGGAACTTCAAGGGCCGCATGGGCAACAAGGAGGCCCGGATATACCTGGCATCACCGGCTACTGTGGCTGCCTCATCCCTGGCAGGCAGAATTACCCCTTTGTTGCCGTATCCCCGGGAAACCATTTCTTTTCAGCGCCGGGACGGGGATTCCGTTACCGATATACCCGAAGGCGAGCAGCGAAGAATCAACGGGGTCTGGAACTATGCAGACGTGGATAACCTGAATACGGACCAGATGTTTGCAGGGAATCTGATCTATAATATTCTCAGTTCGGACCCGGAGGCCATCCGTCCCCACCTTTTTGCAGGCTTTGACAGAACTTTCGCTGAAGGGGTTGAAAAAGGGGATGTTATCGTTGCGGGCGATAATTTCGGATGTGGCAGTTCGCGGGAGCACCCGGCTGTCGGACTTGCCCAGGCCGGGGTTCGGGCAGTCATCGTTAAGTCCGTGAACCGGATATTTTTCCGGTCCTGTATCAACCAGGGACTCCCATTGATCGTGCAGCCCGAAGTCGTGGAAAAATACCGTCCCGGTGACCGCCTCGAGGTGGACCTTGTTTCCGGCCGCATCAATCTGAATAAAAAAGGCTTCTCCTTTGCACCCCTGCCTGAAAAACTCCTGCAGATCATCATGAGCAAAGGCCTGGTGAACTGGATCCGGGAGGCCTGAGAGGATCCCTGGCAAGATTCCTGAATATCCCCAACTGGTTCTCAATCGATCTATCCGGGAAGATCACTGACGATTTCTATGGCGAGATCCCTGGCAGCCTGCAAAGGCCTCAAGATGCACCCAGGTATGCCCAGGCATACTATCCATACCTGTTGACCAATATCAATTCAGTAAAATTCCTTACCTTAAATACCCGAATCAACCAGGAATATCCATGGATCATACAAAAAGGATCTGCATCGTCGGTGCAGGTGCCATCGGCGGCGTGGTTGCCGGGGTTCTTGCCCGGGGAAAGTTCAATGTAGAGCTGGTCACCAAGCATACGGATCTTGCTGAAAAGATCAGCAGGAACGGGATCGCGGTCAGCGGTTATTGCGGGGAATTCAGCATCCCGGTCCCATCGGTTGCCAGTCCGGATGAACTGGATGGGAAATTTGATTACGTACTGATCGCTACGAAAGCCGAAGCCCTGGTTAGCGCAGCAAAATCAATGATCCCTTTTATGAACGGGAACACACGGGTGGTTTCCATGCAAAACGGGATATGCGAGGAGATGCTTGCCGGGGTGGTGGGAGAGGAACGGACCATAGGATGCGTCGTCGGCTGGGGCGGGACCATGCATCGGCCGGGCAGGGTGGAAATGACCTCCGGGGGAGAATTTATCCTGGGAAACTGGAACAGGGAAAGGGACGAGAAGCTGAACGACCTGGCCAGGCTGCTGGGCACCATCGTGCCCACCAGGATCAGTGACCGGATCCTGTCCGAGCTCTATTCCAAACTTATCATAAACTCCTGCATCACTACCCTGGGAGCCGTTTGTGGACTCTACCTCGGAGAAATGCTGGCAAAACGAAAAGTCCGCCATCTGTTTATCGAAGTGATCCGGGAAGCCATACGGGTGGCCGAAGCCATGGATCTCAAGGTGGCTCCTGCAGCGGGGGGTAAACTTGACTATTACAAATTTCTGTCCACCGCAGCCCTATCCGGCTTCAAACGGCATCTGAGCATACGAGTCATCGGGATGAAATACCGCAGGCTGAAATCCTCCAGCCTGCAGAGTCTTGAGCGGGGTCAAAAAACAGAGGTGGATAATTACAACGGATATATTTCAGCCAAGGGGAAGGAATTCAGGGTTGAAACCCCTGTAAACGATCAATTGACAGAGATGGTCCGTGAGATTGAAGCCGGAAAGCGGCAGATCAGCCCGGATAATTTCAGGGAAATTAACGTGGTTCGGTGAAGGCTCCATATCGAGGACCTGCCCGGTGGCTGTCCGGCTGCCTTCTGTTTGCGGGTCCGTGGATTTTTGTATTTTTGCATGCGATTTCCGCCCTCGTAGCTCAGCTGGATAGAGCAACGGCCTTCTAAGCCGTAGGTCATGGGTTCGAATCCCGTCGGGGGTACAATATTCCTTCAAGAGCTCTACGGAAGTCCTTGATTTTTTTGGACTACCTTTTGCAGGGGACTCAGATCATACCCTCGTTTTTTCGCATTTTCCAGCAGATCCCGGTATATTTCATCAGGCATCGCCGGAGTACGGCTCAGGATCCAGAAGTAGTTGGGAGAGGAACTGCCGATCATGGCCCACTGGTAATCCTGCTGGTCCAGCTCAAGGATATAATAATCCCCGTAAAAGAAAAGGAAAAAGGATACCTTGAGCCTGCCGGGCTTTTCCGGGTCGGGCATCTTGGCCTTGCCTTTTGCCTTTTTCAGTTTTCCATCAAGGTTGTTTTGATAACCCTGGTTGAGCACATCGATCCTGCCGTCATCGCGGAGGGTATAGGTGGCGGTCACGCCCGCCAGGTCTTTTTCGAAGGAATGGGGGAAACGGGCGATCTCGTACCAGGTACCCATGTACCTGTTCAGGTCGACTTTACTGACAGTGCTTGTATCGATCATGGCATTGGGTTTTTGGGACTGACAATGAACCAGCAGGAATATGCTGGCAAACAAAAATATCTTTGCAGTATGTATCATTTTTTTTCCTGTTTCCTGTTTTTCCCGGAACGGCGGCGAAGCCAGGCGATGAATTGCCAGATCCCGATCCCGACGAGCCAGAGCGGCCATAACTTCAGGAAAAACAGGATCACATCGACAAAGCCCTGCCATCCGCGGTGCAGGGATCTGACCAGTCGCTGGCCGAATCCGTCGCGCTCAGCAGGTTCGTATTTAAGCTGTTTCTTCTGGTAAATATAGATGTTTAGGGTGCTGTAGCTGACCTGGCTGTCAAGAAAGCGGAGGCGGCCTTCCTTGGATTCGATCTCCTGCCGGACCTTGCCCAGTTTTTCCTCAATATCGAGAATATCCCTGACCGTATTCGCCCTTTTCAGCAGTTCAAGGTATCTTTTTTCAACCTGTTTCTCGTTCTCAAGCCGTGTTTGTATATCGTAGTACTGTTCCGAAATGTCCTGGGCGTTGATGCTCTTGCTCAGGATCTTATCCGGTCCCTTTTCGATGATGGCCAGGAATTCATCGAATTTTTCTGCCGGAATCCTGTAGCTGAGGTTATAGCTGATCAGGTTGCCCTGGTCGTTGAAGTTCTCAGAAGCTGCGTAACCGTCGCATCCCCTGACAAGGCTGTCGAGCATTTTCCTGGATCCGGCGAGGTTTTTCGATTCCATGCTGATATGCCCGGTTTTGATGATCTTTTTTTCAAAGACCTTGGGGACAGGAGGCGTAATATTGGCAATGCCTGATGGGTCCGCCATGCGTATTTCCGATGAAGCAGCCGCCTCTGGAGCATCGAACACAAGCATCTCGTCGAGCTGTCCATATTCGGAATCATATTTCTGCCCACAGGCGCATAAAAGAGACAGGACAGCAAGGGTGATCAGGATTCTAAACATAGGGATAAGCTTTAATTCCAGGGTCGGCGAATCATGAACTTAATTTACGAATTATCCGATTTAAACCCTAATTTTAAGGGTAATTTCATAGCAGCGCAATGATCAATTCAAAGGAATTCAGGAGATACGCCCACGAATTTGTCGACTGGATGGCCGATTATCTGGAAACCGTGGATAAACTACCGGTTAAGTCCCAGGTCAACCCCGGCGAAGTATTCGCCCGGATTCCGGATCAGGCTCCGGACAAAGGCGAACCAATGAGCCGAATATTCGGGGATTTCCAGCAGATCATCCTTCCCGGGATGACCCACTGGCAGAGTCCCAATTACTTTGCCTACTTCACGGCGAATTCCAGCTATCCTTCCGTCCTTGCCGAAATGCTCACTGCCGCCCTGGCCGCCCAGTGCATGGTCTGGGAAACTTCACCTGCAGCGGCAGAGCTGGAAGAAAAGGTGATGAACTGGCTGAGGGACATGATCGGGCTTCCGGCAATGTTTGAAGGGGTGATCCAGGATACGGCATCCACGGCCACCCTGGTGGCCCTTTTAACGGCCAGGGAAAAGGCGACGGGTTACCGGATCAATGAAGAGGGATTCCCAGGGGAACAGGTCTTCCGGGTCTATTGCAGTACCGAGGCCCATTCTTCCATTGAAAAGGCGGTGAAGATGGCCGGTTTCGGCAGGAAAAACCTGGTGAAGGTGGAGGTGGATGAAACACTGGCCATCCGTACCGATAAATTGCAGGAAGCCATTCAAATGGATCTGGAGAAAGGATACCAGCCGCTCTGCGTGGTGGCGGCCATCGGGACCACGGGCACCGTTGCCATCGATCCGCTTGAAGCCCTGACGGAGATATGCCGCAGGCATAAGATCTGGCTGCATGTCGATGCTGCCTATGCCGGGACCGCCCTGGTGCTTCCTCAGCAGCGCTGGATGATACGCGGGATCGAGGATGTGGACAGTTTCGTGTTCAATCCGCATAAATGGATGTTTACCAATTTTGACTGTTCTGCTTATTATGTGAAAGATACCGAAGCCCTCATCCGGACCTTCGAGATCCTGCCGGAATATCTGAAGACGGGGACCAGGGGACAGGTAAACGATTACCGGGACTGGGGGATCCAGTTGGGGCGCAGGTTCAGGGCACTGAAACTATGGTTCGTGATACGTGATTTCGGTGTGGAAGGCATCCGGGAGAAAGTACGATTGCACCTTGCCTGGGCGGAAGAGCTGGCCGGGGAGATCAGGCAATCCCCTGATTTCGAGTTGTTTGAACCGCAACATCTGGGACTGGTATGTTTTCGCTACCAGCCGCAGGGGGAGAAAGATCCGGAAAAGCTCAACCTTTTAAATGAAAGCCTGATGAGAACCCTTAATGCCAGCGGAAAGATCTACCTGACCCATACCCGGGTGAGGGGACGTACCACCCTGCGCATGGTGATCGGGCAGACCAATGTGACAAGGAGCCATGTAATGAGCGCCTGGAAACTGATCCGGGATACGGCAAAGGAGATCTGAAAACAGAAACAGAAGCCAAAGCAAACTGATTCTGCCGGTAAGGAAATATGGATAGCATGAAAGACAGATGGACACTGGAAGGCAATACAGCCCTTGTGACGGGTGGTACAAAGGGTATGGGCCGGGCGATTACAGAATCCCTTGCATCCTGGGGAGCCGAGGTTGTCTTCGCCGCCCGGGGCAGGGAAGAGATCGGGCAGACGGAGGATGAGCTTTCGGCTCAGGGTTACAGGGTGCATGGGATCATGGCAGATGTAAGCCGGCAAAAGGACAGGAATTCTCTTCTCGGCATGCTAAAGGAGCGGTTCCCGCGGCTGGATATCCTGGTGAATAATGTGGGGACCAATATCCGGAACAAGGTCCAGGATTATTCCGACGATGAGATCCGTCACCTCCTGGATACAAATTTCATCTCCGCATTTGACCTGACCCGGCGCTGCCTTCCCCTGTTAAAATTATCCGGCAAAGGCAGCGTGGTTTTCAATTCTTCCGTTGCGGGACTGAACCATATACGCACCGGTGCTCTTTACGGGGCAACGAAAGCCGCGCTCATCCAATTGACCAAGAACCTCGCGGTTGAATGGGCCGAACACGGCATCCGGGTAAACGCCGTGGCACCCTGGTACATCCGGACACCGCTGGTACAGCACCTGCTTGATGACGAGGAATTCCTGGAAGATGTCCTTGACCACACCCCCATGAGAAGGGTAGGGGAGCCGTACGAAGTGGCAGACCTGGTCAGCTTCCTCTGCATGCCGGCTGCATCCTACATCACCGGGCAATGGATTGCCGTTGACGGCGGGATGACCATAAATATGTTTTAAAATGGATTATTCAAGGATCAGGCTTTTAAGTTTTGACTGCTACGGCACCTTGATCGACTGGAGAAAGAGCATACTGGATATTCTTGAACCCCTGTTCAATGAAACCGGGGTTGTATTCAGCAGGGATGAGCTTTTTGAAGTATTTCTGCAGGCGGACCGGGGAATGACAGGATCCATGTACATGCCTTACCGTGAAATGCTTGCCGAGATCCTGCTACTGATGGCCGATGAGCTCAGGGTATCGATTTCCCATGGCTCCAGGTACATCCTTTCGGACAGGTTCGGCGACTGGCAACCTTTCCCGGATACGATCGAAAGCCTTCAGGCCCTGAAAGAACGCTACAGGCTGGCTATCCTGTCCAATGTAGATGACGATCTTTTTTCCATTACCAGCGCCCTGCTCGGTATCGAGTTCGATTATATTCTAACCGCCGAGCAGCTTGGATCATACAAGCCATCGGAGAAAAATTTCAATCTGGCACAGGAACGGTTCGGGCTCGGCCTGGAGGAAATTTTACATGTGGCTCAGAGCATCCATCACGACATCATTCCCAGCAATACCCTTGGATGGAACAATGTGTGGGTGAACCGCTACGCTGAGCCGGAGCGCACGGACCCGCGTGAATTCCCTGACCTGGAAGTCCCGGACCTGGCAAGCCTGGTCAGGATCCTGAGAATGGAAACAGCCTGATCCTCCGGCGAGGTCCTGGCTTAACTTTCGGTCCTGGTCACAGAATGGCACAGAGGATCGTAAATGCCTGTTATGACAACAGCTTGGACGGAATGAAAATCCGATTGATTCGCTCATTTATCCGTTTAATCATTATATGGTTAAATTCCCCGATGCTCTGCATCGGAAACTTGGGTCCAGGGTTCTACCCTGGGGTTTAATACCTTTTA
>CAZVLG010000218.1:0-1868 GCA_964627835.1 uncultured Bacteroides sp. | reverse complement strand
GAGCGGCCCTCCAGCTTTCCCCTGGCGACCCCGAAGATCTCTTCTGCTTTTGGATTGGCAAGCAGGAACTTGTCGGAGGGGTCAACCATTCCGATCCCTTCCCCCTGATTATTGATAAGCAAGCGGTATTTTTCCTCGCTCTTATACAATTCTTCAAGGGTGCTCTTGTAGTCGGTAACATCACGTGACAGGCTGGCCACTGCGATCAGATGGTTCTTCTCATCATAGACCGGGAATTTTTTTACCAGCGAGTGGATCTTTCTCCCGTCAGGGTATACGAAAACCTGGTCGCTTACCAGGGTCTGTCCCTTTTTCAGTTTCAGGGCCTTGTGGTCGTCTTCCATGTATTGCCTGACATGTTCGTAGTCCCCGTAAATCTCCAGGTCCGTTTTTCCGATCAGCTGTTCGGCCGATTTTTTTCCTGCAGCTCGTGTATTGGCCGGATTACTGGCAATTATTTTCAGCGAGGTATCCTTGATTACGGCATGATCCTCGAGGTTCTCGACAATGGCGGCGAGCATGTTCTTCTCCTCCTGAGCCTTTTTACGGGCAGTGATGTCCTGTGCCGTCCCGATCGACAGGGAGGGCCGGTTATGGTCATCAAGCAGTACAAAGGATCTTGACCATACCAATTTTTCTGAGCCGTCTTTTCCGATGACCCTGTATTCAAGATCCAGTCCCTTTCCCTTCGATATTTTCTTATACTCTTTTTTTACATATTCTACATCGTCCGGGTGAACCGCCTTCAGGAATGAGCCCGGATTATGATAGAGGCTGTTTGTGCTCCTTCCGAATACTTCACGGTACCGGGGACTTATATACAGAAGCTGGTCGGATTTCAGGTCATGGATCCAGAATACCTCCTTGATGGTTTCCACCAGTAGCTTGAATATTTTCTGCTGCTTTTTCAGTTCCTCCTCGGCTGCAACCCGTTCCGTTATATCCTGCGCAATACCTTCCACACCGTTGATCTCACCGTTTTCATCATAGATGGGAAGTTCCGTGTTGTTGAAGATCCGCGTTGACCCGTCTCGGTGGAAGAGCTCATTGATAAAAGGAGGCTGGATGTTCCCTTTCAGGCTTTCCTCAGAGCATCTCAGGGCTTCCTCGTTCATCGGGTGGTCGGTAAGGAACTCCCGGAAATTCCGCATGGCTTCCGCCTGGGAATAGCCCAGTACCCTTGTTATGGAGGGGCTCAGGTAGGTGATCATCCCGGAAGTGTCATGGGCGTAAAAGATGAATTCATCGCTGAGGCTTTCAACCAGTCTTTTGTATTTCTCTTCGCTGTCGCGCAGGGACTCCTCCATTGCCTGGCGCTCACTTATATCGCGAATGATGGCAAACGCATAACGTTCCTGTTCGTGGATGAAGTTGTGGGAGTAGACATCGGAATGGATCTTCCTGCCGCTTTTGGTATAGAATGTCTTCTCGTACTTCAGGATCTCGGGATAAAGGGCGTCTTTCCTTGCAGTCCTCGTGGAACTTGCCAGCAGGTCCTGGAATGACAATTGCTGGATCTCTTCAAGCGAATATTCAAGCTGGATTAGGGCAGCCGGATTGGCCAGCATTATTTTGCCAGGCTTTCCCTCAGGATCCGCTTTGGCGATGATGATCATATCGGCCGCTTTACCGAACAGTTCCCCGAACAATCCCCTTCCCTGAAAGAGGTTGGAGGGATCATCATCCAGTTCCAACTGCTCCTCAAGGTATGCGATACGGCTTTCCAGTGCGGTGCGTATTTTCTCCAGTTCTCTGTATGTAGGGCGTTCGCTCAAGCTCAGTGAATCTATATACAAAATTGCCCAAAAACTGCGAATCTGCCAACGGCCTGAACGAAAAAAAACCTGGCCGCCATGGAAGACAGCCAG
>CAZVLG010000217.1:0-11866 GCA_964627835.1 uncultured Bacteroides sp. | reverse complement strand
AAGCATGCAATCCTCCATTGCGGATATTTTTGCCGGGGGAGATATCGTACGCGGTGGTGCTACGGTGATCCTGGCAATGGGAGACGGCAGGAGGGCCGCCGCTTCCATGGACCGTTATATCAAACAGAAAGTTCGCAACATCATTTCGCTGATCAAGGAATTCAAAACAATTGGAGAAATTCTGGAGTTTGCAGGCTGAAATCGATACTCGCATTGCATAATTTCTTAACTTACTGTATGGAAAACCACCCATGCCATGGAAACAGATCTTAACCTTATCTTCCTCAGGGTTAAATGCCCGGTCTGCGGCCATTCCCTGATGGATGAAAAACGGCTGGTGGATAATTGTCCCAGCATAAAACTCAAAATCGCCATCGGTGACAACGAGGGCATCATTAACCTGAGCTCAGTCTATGAGAGCTATAATTACGTGTGCAATATAGACACCCCCGATGGTGAGCAGATTAAATTGTACTGCGAACAATGCAACTCGGAGATCAGCAGCTCATCCAATTGCGAGATCTGTAAATCAGGCATGCTCTCACTTGATCTTGAACTCGGAGGTTCGGTAAGCATCTGTTCACGCATCGGCTGCCAGAACCATTTTGTCAAGTTTGTTGATTTTTCCTTTGCACTCAAACAATTCTATATTGATGAGGGACATCTGGGCAGGCCCTATCTGGAGGATATGAAGGTGGCCCTGGCTAAGAAAGAGCCTCTCAACGAAGAGGAGGAACATGTGGAGATCATGAGGACGGGCACCTTTCTCCAAGCCTACTGTCCACACTGCAAGAAATCCCTGATCGAAAAAGGGTCCATCAAGCTCCACATCCACAGGGGGAAGGAGCGCGGTTTCCTCCTGCTGAGCCCTTACCTGAATGTATTCACCTCGAAGACAACCATCCGAATCCCCGAGGATGAATTCATCGGCGACCTGTACTGCTTTCATTGTCATAAACCCTTGCTGGTGGAGGGTGGAAAATGCGAGGAATGCGGCAGCGAGATAGCCAGGCTAGTGGTCAGCGCGAGCAAGCGGCTTGTGGATTTCCATATCTGTGCCAAAAAGGGCTGCCGCTGGCACGGTCTGAGCAAAGAAGACCTCAACGACATCCGCCTGGAGGACTCCCTCGAGTGGTAAGCCCGATCCTATCCATTTTCGGCATTGCTTAAACCGGCACTTCAAAATTTGGGTGCCCATCACCGATGGTATTGTCAGAAAAGTCGCCTCTCTTTCGTGTTATTTGCACGAAAGGCAGCGACGTTCTGACATTGCCGGAGGTGATACCCAAATTTTGGCATGTGCCTTGTTTAACAATACCTCAAATGGTTTGGATAGGATCGGGCTTACTTCTGCATCACATAATCGTGAATGCTCCGGGCGGCCACCTTGCCGGCACCCATGGCCAGGATGACAGTGGCAGCCCCGGTGGCCACATCGCCGCCTGCAAAGACGCCGGGCATGGATGTCCTGCCGGTTTCAGGATCGGTGACAATATTCCCCCATTTTCCGACTTCAATGCCAGGTGTGGTGTTGGGGATCAGGGGATTGGGACTGTTCCCGATGGCAATGACCGCCACGTCTACGGGCATGCGGTAATTTGCATCGGGGATGGGGACCGGCCTCCTGCGGCCCGAATCATCCGGTTCGCCCAGTTTCATCCGGATGCATTCGACCTCCTTCAGCCAGTTTCTCTCGTCACCAAGGAAAGCTGCCGGTGTGGAAAGCAACTTGAATATGACCCCCTCTTGCTCTGCGTGGTGGATCTCTTCATTCCTTGCGGGCATTTCCTGCCTGGAGCGGCGATAGAGGATGATGGATTTCTCGGCTCCCAGCCTCAGAGCGGTCCGTGCACAATCCATCGCAACATTGCCTCCACCTACCGTTACCACCCTCCTTCCCTTGACAATAGGAGTCTTGTATTGCGGGAAAAGATATGCTTTCATCAGGTTCGCCCGGGTGAGATATTCATTCGCGGAATAAATGCCGTTCAGGTTCTCCCCGGGAACATTCAGGAACCAGGGCAGTCCCGCTCCCGTACCCAGGAAAACCGCATCGTACTGCTCAAGCAGTTCGGCGATGCTTTTAATCATGCCGATCACATGGTCCTTGTAGATCCTGACACCCAGCCTTTCCAGGTAATGGATCTCCCTGAACACAATTGACTTGGGCAGCCTGAATTCCGGGATACCGTAAACCAGCACTCCCCCGGGCTCGTGCAGGGCCTCGAACATATCCACTTTATGTCCCCAGCGTACCAGGTCGGCGGCAGCGGTAATTCCCGCGGGACCTGCACCTACGATTACGATCTTCTTCCCGGTTGGTTTTGGTTTCCGGGGCAATTCGGCCTCGCCCTGCTGCGCTTCCCAGTCCGCCAGAAACCGTTCCAGCCTTCCTATCGCAACCGGTTCATTCTTTACCCCCAGGATGCATTCCTTTTCGCATTGTTCTTCCTGGGGACAAACCCTTCCGCATATGGCGGCAAGGATGTTCTTTTCCTTTATCAGGTTTATGCCTCCCTTGAAATCCTGATCTGCAATATGCTGGATAAAACCCGGGATGTCGATCTCCACAGGGCAGCCCTCGATGCACTTTGGTTTTTTGCACATCAGGCAGCGCTGCGCTTCAAGGACCGCTTCTTCTGGTGAGTATCCGAAGGGCACTTCCTCGTAGTTCCTGACCCTCTCGGAAGCAGGCTGTTCCCGCATCGGGGTTTTCGTGGGACTGACTTTTGCCATCGTGTTTTCCCCTTACCGGGTGTTAATGCATTGGATTTTCGCCATAGTTTTGCCGCTCCTGTGAAACAATTTCTTCTTCCAGGTATGCTTTCCTGCGTGCCAGGATCAGGTTCCAGTCCACCAGATGCCCATCGAAATGCGGGCCATCCACGCATGCAAAGCGGGTGGTTCCGTCCACCTCTATCCTGCAGGCACCGCACATACCCGTGCCATCGATCATAATCGGATTCATACTGACAATGGTCTTGATCCCGAAAGGCCTGGTGACCTGGGAGATCTGGTACATCATGAAGGTGCATCCGACCGCAAAAACGCGGTCGTATTTTTGTCCCGATTCAAGGTCAGCTTTCAACTGATCGTGTGCATGGCCTTTGTACCCTTTGGATGCATCGGTCGTGGCGTACCTGACCTCATCGGCCACCTCTTCCAGTTTTTCGTCCCAGTAAAGGAGGAAATTGCTTCTGGCCTCGGAATAACAGATCACCTCATTGCCCATTTCCTTCAAAGCCCTGGCAGCCGGGAAAATGCCCCCGATCCCGTAACATCCTCCCACCAGGGCCACCCTTCCGAATTTTTCCAATTCGAATGCTTGTCCCAGGGGGCCCGTCAGTGAATAGATCTCATCACCGGCGTTCAACTTTGTGAGTTGCTCCGTGCTTGACCCGATAGCCAGGAATATAAAAGTAAGGGTGCCTTCCCGGCCATCCCAGTCCGCCACCGTGATGGGGGTCCTCTCGCTGTACTCGTCCGGGATAATGATGATGAACTGTCCCGGCCGGACCTTTGCGGCAATCTCCCCGGCGCTCACGGTGCATTCATGAACATTGGGAGCAATTTCCGTTCTGTTGATTACCTTAACCATATCAGACCTTTTCAGGCATGGATCCTTTCAAGATGACCTGCAGGTCCGGGACCAGGGATACCAGCCGGTTCCCACGGTACCTGTAATAATCATAATTACAACCTGTACTTTTATGTTTTTGCATATTCCCTTTTGGGTTTTCTGGTTTTATTGGAATGAAAACATGCTCTTTGCCACCTCCATTCTTTACTGAAAAAGGAATGAACGATTGCAGCTCCTTCCATATGGTTCCGGTCCCGGATGCAAATCCGGTTCCGTCCATTTCTGCAGCAAGGCCTGACAGGATGGAAGGGATCGTCCGGGTTTTCCCCGGAGCGGCAACCGTTCTTTTGAGCCTTTTTGGTTTGCCATCAAGTGCCAGGAAATGTCCACCGTTCTCCAGGAAACCTGTCACGGGCAGAAATACATGGGCGTACTCCGAAAGAGGGGTCCGGAACATATTCATCTGGACCAGGAATTTCAGCTTTGAGAATTGCCGATGCGGCGGCATATCGCCTGCGATCATCAATGCCCTTATCCCATCCTTGCCGATGTTGCCTGACATGTCATGCCGGGAGATCCCCCTTTCCATGCTCAACCCGGCATCCCATCGTTTATTCCATATTTTAATTGCTTTCTGATCGGAGACCGGATCGAAACCCGGCAGGTAATCCGGATGGGCTCCCGCCAGAGCACCGCCGTATAGGTTGCCCTCGTTGCCAAGCAGGATGATCCTGCACGTTCCCTTCCCGCTTTTCAGGTATGGAATATTTGAAAGTGCCCTCAGGGAGTTTCCTGCCATGGTGGTCCGAAACAGTTCGTCACCGGCAATAATGCATAGTTTCCTGGATCGGGACATGGCATCTGCAAAGGGTTCAAGATCATTTTCGGATATCCTGCAGAGCTTTGCTGCCAGGGCCATATCGGAGGCTTTAAAGGGCTTCGCAAGGCCCCCCTGCAATGTGGTGCCGTCTTTCTTTATAAGCGACCCGTTCAGAAGATAAAGGAAATGATATTCCTCCCCGGCTGCATAGTGTATCTCATGGGTTGCAAAGGAGGAGGTCCTTGTCGAGCAGGCATTTGCATAAAGTATGTTTTTACCCAGGTCAAAGGCCTTCCTGATCCGGTTTTCAACAAGCGGGTGGGATATCGAGGCATCCGTTCCGATGAGCAATATGGTATCCGCGCTGAGGATTTCCATGCTGTCCGGCCGGAAGAGGGGAGGCAGGAGCGCATGGATGTCCCCGGCCAGTTCCCCGTCCGGATAGGATGCAAACAGGTCGATATTATTGGAATGCATGGTCTTTCGTGAGAACTTCTGGAGAGAGTAGTTCTCCTCCAGGCTGTCCTGGGCCGACCCGATGATCCCGAATCCATTCCCCCGGTATTGATTCAGCTTTTGAGCCGTATAACTCAGCGCCTCCTCCCATTTTACCTCGACCCATTTCCCGTTCCTCCGGATCAGGGGATTGGTGATCCTGGACGGGTGATGCATGATGTCCCCTGAAAGGAACTTGCCCCGGATACAGAGCTGGGGGGGATTGGTGCGATGGCCGGGCGGGGGACCCACATTCACGATCCTGCTGCCCCGGGTATTGACGTTCATGGTGCATCCAATGGAACAAAGGGTACAGGTAGTCGCTGTGGAGCGGTCCGGGAGTCCCGCCCATTTGCCCATTTTTTCAGAGATGGAGCCTGTGGGACAAACATCCACGCAGGCCCCGCAGAATTCGCAGCCTGCATCCGCCTGGGATTCATTGAATGCCGTTCCTACGATGGTTGAATTGCCCCTTTGAACGAATGCGAGCACCCGGGAGTTCCTCTCCTCGTTGCAGATCCGCACGCACCTTCCGCAGAGCACGCAGAGGTTATAATCAAGGTCGTAGAACGGGTTGTTTTTCTCCGGCGGGATGCCCCTGTAGGCGATAGGGTACCGGACATCCTTCATGTCCAGGTAATCGATCAGGTCCTGCAATTCACAATCCCCGTTGCTGGTGCAAAAATTGCAGCCGGTGATGGTCCCCGCCTTCCGGGTCGTGTGCATGAACTCCGTGCATTCCATTTTGTCCTTGCAGACCAGGCAGGTGTAGGGATGCTCGGAGAGGGTCATTTCCAGGATATTGCGCCTGAGGGACTGAAGGGCATCCGTCCTGGTAAGGACTTCCATGCCGGGTTCCAGCGGGGTGGTGCAGGCTGTCGGGTATCCTTTTCCCCCCTTGATCTCTACGATGCAGAGCCGGCACCCACCGTAGGATTTCAGGTTCTCCAGGTAACACAGAGTCGGGATATAGATGCCTGCCTGGCGGGCCGCATCCAGGATGGTAATGCCCTTGCGAACCCGGACGGGTTCCCCGTCGATCATGGCAGTAATATGTCCTCTGACTTTGTTCATTCGATTATAATGGCATCACCCGCGATGGCATCGAAACGGCAGATCTCATAGCAGGCCCTGCATTTGATGCATTTTTCGGGGTCCAGGAAATGCGGTTCGCTCCTGGGGCCCGTAATGGCACCTGTGGGACAAACATCCACACAGCGCTGGCAGCCGGTGCATTTATCCTTGATAACCCGGTATTCAACCAGGTCGCGGCAGACGGCTGCGGGACAACGTTTGTCCTCGACGTGCTTTTTATATTCCTCCTCAAAATATTTCAGTGTGGTCAGCACCGGATTGGGAGCGGTTTGTCCCAGCCCGCAGAGCGAACCGTCCTTGACCGTTTTTGCGATGTCTGTCAACATCTTGAGATCTTCAGGTTCCGCATCCCCACGGGTGATCTTTTCAAGGATCTCCACCATGCGCTTGGTGCCGATCCGGCACGGGGTGCATTTTCCGCAGCTTTCCACGCTGGTAAAGCGGAGAAAATACTTGGCCACATCCACCATGCAGGTATCCTCGTCCATGACAATGAGTCCCCCGCTCCCCATAATGGAACCCGCGCCGGTCAGGGATTCATAATCTACGGGAAGGTCCAGGAAATCCTTTGAAAGGCATCCTCCGGAAGGCCCGCCGGTCTGGACTGCCTTGAATTCCTTTCTTGTGCCTCCGCCGATGTCGAAAATGATCTCCCGCAGGGTCGTACCCATCGGCACTTCTATGAGCCCCGTCCTCCGTACTTTCCCTACCAGGGCAAAGGTCTTGGTACCCTTGCTCTTTTCCGAGCCGTATCCTGCATACCATTCCCCCCCTTCCCTGAGCACGGTCGATACGGTGGCCAGGGTCTCCACATTATTTATGTTCGTGGGATGCCCGTTCAGTCCCGAACTGGCAGGGTAGGGAGGCCTGCTCCTGGGCATCCCCCGTTCACCCTCGATGGATGCGATCAGGGCGGTTTCTTCCCCGCATACAAAGGCACCTGCGCCTTCCTTGATCCGGATGTCGAGTGAAAACCCGCTTCCAAGGATGTTTTTCCCCAGCAGGCCATGCTCATGCATCTGTCCGATGGCGATCTTCAGGCGTTGGATGGCGAGAGGGTATTCTGCCCGGATGTAGATATAGGATTCAGGGGCCCGGATGGCAAAGGCTGCAATGATCATCCCCTCCAGCAGGGAAAAGGGATCGCCCTCCATGAGGGAACGGTTCATAAAAGCGCCCGGGTCGCCCTCGTCGGCGTTGCAGATCAGGTATTTTTTGCTCCCCGGGGCATCGTGGCAGAGCTGCCATTTTTTCCAGGTCGGGAAACCAGCACCGCCCCTGCCCCTGAGCCCGGCAGTCTTCACTTCCCCGATAACTTGCTGGGGACCGATTTTCAGGGCGTTCAGCAATCCGGAAAAACCTCCCCTTCCCGTATAATGATTTATGTTTTCCGGGTCCACAATGCCGCAGTTTCGAAGTACGATGCGCTTCTGTCCCCTGAGCATGGGCTGCTCCCAAATGGATTTGATGCCTTCCGGCGCTTTTCCGGTATCTCCCAGGTAGCCGATCGGTTTGATACCCGTTTTCCCGTTATGCAGGTAGGAGGGGATCAGTTTGGAGAGTTTCTGTTCATTGACATTATTGAAACACAGGCGGGGCTGGCCGGGTTTTTGAATATCCAGGAGGGGTTCGAGGTAACAGGGCCCGATGCACCCCACTTTCAACACCCTGGCTTTGATCTTTTCCCGGTCAAGGATCTCATGGGTAAGCCGCCACACCTCCCCTGCGCCGGAGGCCAGTCCACAACTCCCCATCCCGATATATATCACCGGTTCGGGAGAGCGCTGAAGTTCCTGCCATTCCCTTACTGCCTTTTCCCTGGATATGAGAAAATCATTCATACCGGTCTAGCAATTCCTTTAGTTTAACTACAGACATATTGCTGAAGATCGCATCGTTTACCATGACCACCGGGGCAAGGGCACAGCATCCCAGGCATGCTACCCGCTCAAGGTCAAATCTCCGGTCTTCCGTGGTTTCATTGGGGGAGATGCCGATCTGCGACTGCAGAGCGTTCAGCAGGAAGTCCCCACCCTGCACATGGCAGGCCGTCCCCAGGCATATTTTAATGGAGTTCCGGCCGGGAGGATTGAACTTGAATTGTGAATAGAAAGAAGCTACTCCGAAGATCTGGCTCCGGGATATCCGGAGATGGCCGGCAATCTCATTCACGGCATCGGGCGTGATGTAGCCTTGGCTTTTCTGGACATCCTGCAGAATGGAGATTAGGTTGCCTTTTTCCCCGGGCGCATACTTGCTGATCAAAGAAACAATGGAACCGGCCATGATTGAAATGCAACGTTTGAAAAAAAACCTGGATTACTGATCGTATTCCGGAAACCTGTGCGATACACCTCCCTGCATCATGAGCTGTAATTCTTCAACTAAATTTATGAAAAATCAATACAGGATTGATGCGAATTACACAGGCGCACGCAGTATTTATAACCATTCTAAACCATTCCGTTCCAGGGTGGAGATGTCGCTGATCGCCTCCCAAACAGGCTAAATCATTAAAAACAAAAGATTTACCAGCTTCCAAATGCAGCAGTTCATTGGTTTGGATTATTATTTTTAAATTTGGGCGCCCTAAAAGGAAGCTTTTTAAATAAGGTTTGATATGACTATCGGAGTTCTGAGAGAAGGTGGAAGGGAGAACCGGGTTGCCCTGCTTCCCGATAATATCTCCAAGCTATTAAAGGAAAACATTGCCGTACTGATCGAGTCGGATGCCGGTACATCCTCCTGCGCCAGCAATGAGGAATATGTGGATGCGGGAGCACAGATCCAGACCAGAGAATACATACTTAGGGAGTCGGATGTGATCCTGAAGATAAATCCCCCCGAGGAAATGGATATTCCTGCCGGGAAGATACTGGTCTCCATCCTGAACCCGCTTTCGAATACAACGCTTGTCAGGAAACTTGCCGAATCGGGGGTCACTTCTTTCAGCCTGGATATGCAGCCATCGAAAACTTCCTTTTCTACGCCGACAATACCCGGATGTTCTTCGGAAGCGCCAAGGATTCCCTCCAGAAACTTGTGGCTGAGATCAAGAACCTTTAAGGCCCTGGTGGAATCCCCGGGACGGATTCCTTTTGTCCTTTTAGCCACTCCTGGCTGGATTCGACCAGGAAATTGTTAAAAAAAACGGGTGCCTGATTCCCGGATGAGGCGATTTCTTGGCGAAATTTGCTATTAGGATCAGGCTTTGAGCAACCTATGACCCCCAATGCAGGTCATATCAGAAAACCTTTTTCCGGTTATTTAAGATGAATGGTCTGATCGATAGAACACCAATTTATGAGGAGACTGGCAGCCCCGACATATTTTTTCCATTGGATTAGAGACCGCTTTCACGGTATCCACCTTTTGCGTTTTGTTTTTGCAGCCCTTTTCTCCCTGAGTTACCTGGCATCTTATTCTCAAACCACCATTTATTCTGCAAGCGGGGGGGAATGGGCGGACCCATCAACCTGGGTGGGAGGGGTTGTACCGGGCGACACCGATAATGCCGTCATCAAAAAGGGGCATACCGTAAGCCTGGCCTCCGGCCCCGGCGAAACCATACATTCCCTGACCATCAGGGCGGGCGGGGTGCTGGATGCCCGGAACAGGTCCATGACGGTGACGGGGACCCTGATCGTGAACGGTACCTATACCAGTCAGGATGTTTCAGCGAAGGACCTGGATTTCAGTGGGGATTCCATCGGCGGATCCGGCACCATAGCTATCAATTCTGCAGCCAGGTATCTTGATATTGCTTCAGATGTTATCATAATTCCGTCAACACATTTGCACCTTTTCGGAAATATTTATGTTCAGGACAATACCACGGTCACCAATAAGGGGTACCTGGAAGTCAACGGAAACATCGACGGACAGGACGCAACCGGTTCGGAATGGACGCAATCCGATGACTCCGAACTGGAAATAGCCGGCAATTTGCTGACAACCGGAACGCTGAATGCATCTGCTTCTGGCAATACCATGACCTATTTCCTTCAGGGGCCCCAGAGCGTAAAGACCCCGTCTTCTTACACCTATTATGACCTGGTCATTTCCGGCTCGGATGTCAAAACGGTTCAGGCTGACCTGGTGATCGATCATGATCTTCAGGTTTTATCGGGTACCCTTGACGGGAATAATTTTGATATTGAACTGAAGGGGGACTGGACCAATGAATCCGATTTCACGGAAGGGAACGGTACGGTTACGTTTAACGGCACTGCGGACCAGTACATCAGCAACCCTTCCGGGGAACAGTTCTTCGGGCTGACCGTGAATAAATCCTCCGGAAAGCTGATCCTTGAATCCGATGTCATAGCATCCAATACACTGATCCTGACGGCTGGCATCATCGAGGCCCAGACAGGGAAGCTAACCCTGGGAACGGGAACCGGGAGCCCCGGGGCCGTGGTCTACACAGCCGGCCATATCTACGGATCCTTCGAGCGCTGGATCGGTTCGGCGGGGACCTACACTTACCCTGTCGGGTCTTCTACGAGCGAGCAGTTCTTCTATATTACTTTGAGCGGTCTCCTTGCAGGTGGAACATTGACCGCTGAATTCATGGAATCGGATCCGACCAATACAGGCCTGCCGGTGTTCGACAATCCGGATTCCGTCTTTAATGCATTCGTTGACGGCTGGTGGGATCTGGCCTATGCCAACGACTTTGACCTGGGCGCAAATAATTACAACATTGTCCTTGACGGAACCGGCTTTACAGCCTTTCCGATCAACTCCTCCACCCGAGTCCTGATCCGTCCGGACGATGCCTCAGGCTGGGACGTGGAAGGCACCCACCTTGGTCCCCTGGGCTCCAGTGCACGTCGAAACGGACTCACAACCATCCCGGCCCAGTTTGCATTCGGGGATACGACCAACTGCTCCCGCCCGGTGACCACTCCCCAGACATGGACGGACGAGGTCTGTACCGGCAGTGTGGGAATTGCCTATTCCGTGACGGATAATTCCCCCAATACCTATACCTGGATCATTACCGGGGGCACCCAGGCGAGTGGGGGTTCTTCGAACAGTATCACGGTGGACTGGGGAGGCACGGGCATGTACGGGAATGTCCGGGTCATCGAATCAAATACCTGTACCCAGGGTGCCCCTTATGATTTCCCGGTAACCGTCCATTCCATTCAGCCTCTGTCGATAAGCGGCCGCAAATCGGTGGCAGAATATACAAGCGGGGAACCCTATTCTGTTTCAGGAATTGCCGGGTATTCGTATTACTGGACGATCGATGGGGGTACCCAGAACCCGGCGGGGAACGGGAGTTCCATAACAGTGGACTGGGATTCGAATGGTGTGGGACTGGTAAGCGTAACGGCCCATATGCCCGGCTGCGCCGTATCGCCCGCAACCGAACTGGAGGTGAACAAGTATGTTATCATTGAGAGCATTGCCAGTGGCGACTGGGATCAGGAGGCGACGTGGGACTGTGACTGCGTTCCTTTCCCGGAAGAGAATGTCCGTATCAACAATACCCATACCGTCACCCTGCCGAATGGTCCGGATACGGAAATCAATAATTTTATTATCGAGGCTGGCGGCACACTGAATTCGAATAATAAAGCCATGTATATACACGGCGATTTTATTGTAAACGGCACCTACCAGGGGGGAACCAAGGTGCTGGAAATGAATGTCTTCGGAAAATATATAGACGGGACCGGCACCATTACCAACGGGATCACCCTGTCCGCAAACATCTATTTCACCTCAACCGCGGTGATCAATGTTTCCGGGGGGAACATCACCATAGGAGACGATAACGTAATATCAAATTATGGCACGGTGACGGTGGCGAACAGCATCATCGGCTCGAACGCCAGCAGCAAGTGGATCAATAAAGCGCATTC
>CAZVLG010000216.1:0-4073 GCA_964627835.1 uncultured Bacteroides sp. | reverse complement strand
TTCATAATTACCCAGGCAAACATACAGCATCTCCTGAAGCGCCACCGATGTTATGGTGCCTCCTGAAATGGCATCCACGGCATGGAGGTTATCGGGATTGGTGCCGCCTTTCAGGACCTTCACCGAGACAAACTTATTGCCCTCGTCGAAAATCCTTTCCCCCTTGAATTGATCCTGGAAAAAATCCTCGGCAATCTCGGCTCCCAGTCCCGGGGTTTCCTTGGCATGTGCAAAGATGGCCCCGTAAATGGTCGACATATCCGGCTGGAAGGAGATGTAACCCCATATGGGTCCCCACAAACCTTTTCCCTGGAGGGGGACAATATTTATTTCCTGTCCTTCCGGAGATGTGTAAATAAATATGGGAAGGTCACGTTCCTCGGGGGATTTGTTCAATTCTTCTTTGAGGTTTACCGTAAATGCTTCCACTCCTTCCTGGATTTCCCCGGCCTGGTTAATGACCAGGCTTTTGGTAATGTTGCCGGCATATTGTTCCTCCACATAACTGCTTTTGTCATCCACCTCTCCGACTTCGGCTGCGAGGCCGACGGACCGAAGGATATCCAGCTTCTTTTCCACTTCAACGTTCTTTTCCTGGTACGGCCGGAGGGATTCCGAAACAAACGTTAGCAGGGTGGCCACGATGATCACCATCACCGTGGAGAAGATGAAGATATATGTATTGCTGTAACTCTTCATTGCTTATATATTGTTTGCATTTGTATTTACTCTGGCTCTTCTGATGCGTCTTTTAATATGTGCTTCAATTATATAATGGTCGATCAGCGGAGCGAAAACATTCATCAACAGGATAGCCAGCATAACCCCTTCCGGGAAAGCCGGGTTTAATACCCGTATGATGATGGCCAGCACCCCGATCAGGAATCCATAGATCCACTTCCCTTTTTCGGTCTGGGCTGCACTGACAGGATCGGTAGCCATGAATACGGCGCCGAAGGCGAATCCTCCAAGCATCAGGTGCTGCCAGAAAGGTATTTCCATCAAGGTATTGCCGCCGAAAGCATTCAGCAGGAGTCCCATGAAACTTCCCCCGGCAAAGACCGAAAGCATTATTTTCCAGCTTCCCACCCCGGTATAGATCAGGAACAAGGCCCCGATGAGGATGGCAAAGGTTGAGGTCTCCCCGATCGATCCGGGGATAGTGCCCATGAACATATCCATGGCCGTCATGGGATTACCGTTCGTATTGAGGATCACCGTTTCGTTGATGGCGGCCTGTCCCAGAGCGGTGGCCCCGCTAAAGCCATCTATAATGCCTTCCCCTTTCATCAGTCCCTTGATCCAGACAAGGTCTCCCGACATATAGGTAGGATAGGCAAAGAAAAGGAATGCCCTGGCCGTGAGGGCGGGATTCAGGATATTCATGCCGGTGCCACCGAATACCTCCTTGCCGATGATAACGGCAAAGATGGTAGCCACGGCAACCATCCAGAGGGGCGTATCCACGGGAAGTACCATGGGAATGAGAATGCCGGACACCAGGTATCCTTCGTTAACTTCATGATGCCGGATCTGGGCAAAAATAAATTCCGTACCCAATCCCACAACATAGGAAACCACCAGAACAGGAAATACCCGGAGAAAACCAAACCAGAAGTTCTCCAGAAGGCTCCGTTCCAGTCCCATAGCAAGAGAATTCTGATAACCGGCATTCCACATGCCGAACAGAAGTGCGGGAATCAGGGCCATAACGACAATGATCATGGTCCGTTTCATATCCATGGCATCACGTATGTGCGACCCTTTTTGTGTTACCGTATTGGGAACAAACAGGAAGGTCTCAAAAGCCTCAAAAGTGGATTGGAGATAGGCGAACTTCCCTCCTTTCTCAAAGTTGGGTTTGATCCTGTCAACAAACCTTCTTAATGAATTCATATCTTATGAGATGATTTTATCAAATGGATTTTATTCTAATTCCTTGATCATAAGTTCAATACCCTGCCTGATGATGGATTGTACCTCAATTTTTGAAGAACACACAAATTCACAAAGGGCAAAATCTTCTTCACCGATTTCATAGATCCCAAGGGCTTCCATCTTCTCTATATCATCCACCAGGATCGCTTTAAGAAGCTGCATAGGATAGAGTTTCATCGGCAGGACCTTTTCGTACTCCCCGGTGAGCACAAATGGCCTTACCCCTCCCTTGAGATTGGTATCGATCCGGTAACGCTTGCCTTGTGAAATCCAGGTGGGAAAGCTGTGTGATATACTGAATTTTTTGATTCCCGGAGTCATCCATCCAAACATCTCATAGTGATCTCCTTCAGGAAGGATGGTAAGCTGGTTATCGTAATAACCAAGGTATCCTATCTTGTTGATCTTCGCACCGGTAAGTGCGTTTCCACTGATGTACCTCAGGTTGCCCCCGTTGATATTGCCCGCCATCAGGGTTTCGATGGAAGTACCGCCGATGACCTTGTAATAACGTGGTTTCTTAAGCTCTGAGCCTGTCAGGGCAATGATCCTGGTAGCGTCGTATTTTCCGGTTTCGAACAGGCGCCCGATGATGATAACTTCCTGCGGGTTCACATACCATACCGTATCTCCTTTGTTAACAGGATCGATATGGTGGATCTGTATCCCCGGAAGTCCCGCAGGATGAGGCCCCTTGAAATAGTGAAGACTTAAGCCTTTCGCCCCCGTAAAAACATCCGAGGGAGGGTAAGCAGCATTCAGGGAAAGATGGACTTCTCCGGTGGTAAGCTTTTTCAGGGCATTGATACCGGTTTGAAACGATCGGTTCTGACCCTTTACGATAAAATCCATATCGGGTGCCAGCGGAGAGGTGTCAAAACCGGATATGAAAATAGCCTTGGGAACAATTCCGGGCCGGGCAATGATGGCATAGGGACGCTGCCGGATGGCCGGCCAGAGACCGGCATCGAGGATTTTTTGCTGGACTTCCTCGCGGCTCATGCCATTGGGATCACCGGACTTGAAATCAATCGATTCATACTTGCCATCCGAGTCAACAACCACTTCAAGAATTCGACGCCGTTCTCCACGGTTTACGGCTTTGACAATACCACTGACCGGTGATGTGAATTTGATTTCAGGCCTGAGTTTATCAAAGAAAAGGACCGATCCCGCTTTTACCTTATCCTCGGGTCTGGCAGCCAGTTTTGGTGTGATCCCCGGAAAATCTGTAGGTTTTGTAGCGTACGAAGTGGCAGGTTCTGCCTGAGCAATGATCTTTTCAGCTGTTCCTTTTAGTTTGATATCAAGACCTTTTCTGATCTTAATTACCTTGGACATGGAATAATTTTTGATTAGGAAGAAACGTTTGACAAAAATAGGTATTTTTAGAAATCCTGCAAGAATAGACCGCATGAGCATCAGGTCCTGCTTTCTTACATTTAAAGTTATTAATATGTTGAGATATAGATAATTGAAAAACTTCGCTATCCGACTTGCTCTACAACATGAAACCCAGTGCATGATAAAACTTATTTTCAGTCTAAATAACATACGCTTAATCGCTCTTTGGATCCTGCTTGTTCAGGTACCCGGACTTCCGGGACAGGAATCGTTTTATGAGGATAAGATATTCCATCCGAACATACGCACGGTTCAATTGCACCGGACCGGCTGGGATCTTAGTTATCCGATCATTGAATTGAACAGCCTGGACCGGATAAGCCTCAGCTTCGATGACCTGACGGATCAGGTAAGGAATTATTCCTATACCATTGAACACTGCGATGCGGACTGGTATCCCTCCGGACTGCCGGTGGAGGAATACATGTCAGGATTTGCCCACCAGCCCATCCAGGATTATTCTCTCAGTTTTAATACCTATGCCCACTTCGTACATTACGGGGTTACGATCCCGAACGAGGATATTAAAATTCTTCTTTCAGGGAATTATGTAATCAAGGTTTTTGAGGACTTTGACGAAAACAATCTTGTGCTCGTGCAACGTTTTTCGGTCTCGGAGTCACTTGCCAGTGTCATAGGCAGCGCCTCCAGGCCGGTCATGAACCAGTACCGGGATGACGGCCACCAGGTCAGCTTCAAAGTGCTGCTTGGATCCGTCGCACTGGATGATC
>CAZVLG010000215.1:0-3346 GCA_964627835.1 uncultured Bacteroides sp. | reverse complement strand
ATGCTGCAACAGACATGGTCGAGAAGCTCATTCTTCAGCAGGGTGTAGGTCAGTCCCTGCCGATCGATGTCACGGGAGATCATATCGATCTCCGCTTCCTTTAGTTCATACATGGTTCAGGCTGAGCCCAGGCGATGGTTTTAAAAGTTGTTTCATGATTCTCACGAATTCAACGAATTCCTCAACCTTGTCCCTCGAACTTTTTTCCCCGTCGGGAGTCAGGCGGTAATACTTCCTCACGCGTTTGCCGATATTGTATTCCTCGGCAGTGACCAGGCCATCCGCCTCGAGTTTGTGCAAGGTTGGGTAGAGCGCACCCCAGGTCAGCTGGACTTTCCCGTCGGAAAGCTTCTCAACCTCCTGGGTGATTTCGTAGCCGTACATTCTTCCCTTCTCTGCCAACAGATTCAAAACGATCGTTTTAAGGGTACCCTTCAAGAGCTCATTCGATATCATGACACAAATATATATAAGTTTCCGATATATTACAAACTTTTATATAAGAATTTTATATAAAAATACAAAATCCTTATTGAATCGCCCTGTTGGCGTGGAAAGAAAAGTCAAAAAAAGTAGGGTGATGGATCCGTTTTACCGGATCATCATCCTGCCCCTGAATATTACCGGTCCCCTGAGTTCAAGCAGGTAGAGTCCCCCGGGCAGATCCCCCCTGGAAAACTCGGCCCGGCCGGTGTATATGTCATCCCTGCGGTAAACCACTTTCCCGGAAAGGTCCATGATGCTCAGGCGATACTTTGCGCCTGCGGGATTATCGAACGATATAAGCGCCCGGTCGATTACCGGGTTCGGGTAGATCTCCAGACCGGATTGCAGTTCCTGTCCCCTGCTGGAAACGACCTTCAGCTTGTTGTCATCCATATTCGAGAGGGAATGGTGGTAGGGACCGGTACCCGCCTTTGCCCCGTTTTCCGTGGGCTGGCATGCCGGGAGCTTTTCCACGGCCACCCGGTAATAGTACTCCTGTCCCGGGGTCGCCAGCAGGTCGGTCCAGGCCGTCGTGCTGCTGGCCATTTGATGGATGATGCTGAAGCTGCTCTGGGTGCTGCTCCGGAAGATGAAGAAAGTCCCGTATGTGAACCCGTAATAATGATCCCAGCTCAGCTGGGCCGTTTCGTACTCCGTATTGTAGCTGGTCAGCAGGTGGATCGTCTTATGGGGCTTGCACAGGCTTATGTCCGACTGGCTCCCGTCCGGTCTCGTTGCGGTTATCTTATACGTAAAGGCCTGTATGGCCGGGTTTGCACCCGAATCCGAGTATACACTCAGATCATTGGCAGCCACCTGCCCGATGACCTCGTACTGCCCTGCCACGATGCTTTCCCGGTAGATGTTGTAATTGAGGATGGGAGCCGAGGAGTTCTTCTCCCAGATCACCAGGTTGTTCCCCGTGGCGGTATCCACCGTGACCATGCAGATCTGCGGTGCCATGAACAGGGTAATGGGTGAGGTCTGAACGGTTCCGCAACTGTTCTGGATCCGGCATGTATAGGTACCCTCGTCGGTAAAGGACAGGGAATCGAGCTTCAACTGGGGAAGTGTCTCATCTGTGATGGCGTTTCCATCCTTGAACCACTGGTGCTTGATGGGTTCGGAGCCTCCGGAGATGACATCCAGTTTCAGGGTGGCATCCTCGATGAACCATTGGTTTTCCGATTGCATGCGTATCTCGGGAGGAATGACCACGTCCAGCCTGACATTATTGCTCATTACCGAGCCATAACCATTGGATACCCCACAACTGTAATTGCCGGCATCCTCGAATACAGTCGCATCCAGGAAAAGTACAGATGAATCCACACCTTCCAGTTCTTCTTCATCCTTCAGCCACTGGTACCGGGCAGGACCGTCTGTTTTTACGACTAGCCTGACCGTATTCCCCTCGCAAACCGTCTGGTTCAGCGGTTGCTGGGTGATGGAAAGGAGCCCGGCGGTATTTTCATAGGGCCCGATGTCCACGGTCCCGTCGTTTACCCTGGAGGATCCGGCAATATCCACAGACCCGGGGTACAGGTCCGGGTCCTGGTTCTTCCCGGCATTGATCAGGGGAGAAAAATCGCTCAGGCTCCAATCCGCATCCAGGCCGTTGAAGTCAATACCGGCTCCCGGGCTCGGCGACCTGAAATCCGGATCGTCCGAAATCATATCAAGCATGGTGCCTGTGTAGCCCCAGGGTGACATTCCCCCCTGCATCATTCTTTCGATCATGCAATTATAGAACGCCGGTTGATCGCTCATGGAAATCTGCACGTTGCCTGAATTATCACGGTTACCCCAGAAAACCGAATTTATAATATCCGGACTTCCGTTCGTGATCTCCATTCCGCCGAGCCAGTAAAGGGCCCTGTTGTTGACAACCAGATTGTTCAGGAATACGGGTTCGGACTGGACGATGTTGACGCCGCCAAGATTCAGGGCATAGTTGTTGCAAACGACGTTGTTGACAATGGTAGGAAATGCCTGGTCCACGACCAATCCTCCGGAATTGTTATCGGAATGGTTATTCGAGATGATGTTGTTGGCGATGATGGGCCAGGAGTTCAGCGCAACACGGATGCCCCCTCCGCTGTTAAGGCTCCAGTTATTGCAGATCAGGTTATTCTTGATGACCGGGCCTGCATAGGCGGAAACGCAGATCCCTCCCCCATCTTCCCCTATGTTGTTTCTGATGATGGAGTTTGCCACGACCACTTTTGAGAAATGCAGAATCTGAAGGGCCCCGCCCCAGCGATCATAATCCGACCGGTTGAAATTATTCGCATATTCAATGATGCAATATTCCAGCCGGGTGGTATCGTTATCGGTCATGGCTCCGCTGGTTCCATCCCCGTGGTCCCAGTTATTTATTACGATCCCCTTCCAGCTTCCCTTAGTGGTTTCAAAATTCTCGTGCCCTGTAGGATCTTGTATGGTAAACTTGATCATTCGCCCGGGTGCTCCCTTCGCGATAAGCACCCCCTCGTTTATGATCCCGTAATATCCCTGGAATACGACCACCGCACCCGGCGATATGGTCAGGGTGGCGCTGTCCCGGATGATAATGTCACTCCAGACATTGATCGTGTCGGCGATCCATGAGATGTTCCTGGTGATTTCGCCCCCGACATTCAGGGATGCGATCCTTGTCTCCACGGCACCGATGTCGATGATGGCATAATGCGTCCTCGGGTTCCCGTAAACGTCTTTTCCTTCCAGGATATCCCCGGCAAGCTCATTGTTCCCGTTGTTCAGGCAGGGAGAAGCCGTGTCCACCCTCCAGTCCGTATCCAGTCCATCGTAATTCCGTCCCGTACCCATTGAAGGTTTCAAAAACAGTGGATCCTCGTCC
>CAZVLG010000214.1:0-2454 GCA_964627835.1 uncultured Bacteroides sp. | reverse complement strand
ATAAGGTTCTTTTCTTCCCTGATTTCCTTAAAGAACTGCTGAATGAATTCATTTACAGGCAGATCCTGTTTGCTTACCATAATGTCTCCGGATTCAATCTTTGAGATATCAATGATGTCATTGATGATAAGCATCAGTTCGTTTCCCTTGTTGCTGATGATCTTGATGTATTCGTCCCTAGCCTCCTTGCTCAGGCCCTCTGTTTTTAGCAGTTCGGAAAATCCGAGTATGGCATTCATAGGGGTCCTGATCTCGTGCGACATGTTGGCAAGGAAGGAGGATTTTAGCCTGTCCGACTCTTCTGCCTTTTCTTTTGCGGTCCGCAGGGCCTTTTCATACGCCTTTCGCTCGGTTATGTCCTGGGTGATGGTGGCTATCCCGATTGGCTTTTCATTGGTATCCCGGATAATGCTCGCCGACATGTCCACATAAATATGTCTTCCTTTCAGGGTTATGACCTCGAATTCGAGGTTTTTAACATAACCGTTCCTCAGCACCCATTTTAATGCATTGATTCCTGCTTCCCGGTTGCCGGGTTTGACAAACTGGTTTGCATTCTTTCCAAGCAGATCAGCTTCATGATCGCAATCGAAGATATCGAGGGCTGCCTGGTTACATTCGGTAATGTATCCGCGGAGATCCGATACCGTAATTGCATCGGGTGAGGAATACAGTATGTTTCTCAGTTTTTCCTCGCTGTCCCGCAGGGCGATTTCCGCATTTTTACGGTCGGTGATGTCACGGTATATACCATACACGGCTACCTGTCCCCCTTCAATCTCTATGGGCGTCCCCAGTACGGACACATGGATAAACCTTCCGTCCTTATGTTGCCTGACGGTTTCGGTAATGATCTTTTCTCCCCTGGAAACTTTAAGTGAAATATCCCTGGCTTCTTCACTCAGTTCCCGCGGCACAATCAACTCATTGATGAATTGCCCGATTGCTTCTTCCTCGGTATATCCAAAGAGCTTCTCAAATTCACTGTTCACCTTGAGAAGTTTTCCATCATTATCCGTCAGGACGATGGTTTCGGGTGAGCCTTCGAAGAGCTGTTCAAAATATGCCTTCTCGACCTGAACCTCATCGTAGGCTCTTTTGGTTTCAATGGAAAGGCCTATCTGGGAAGAGACAAACTGCAGTATTTCAAGGTCTTTCTCACCATACGCCTGTTCATCCTTATAATTTTGCACAACCAGGGCACCGATGATCTCGTCCCTTAGTTTAAGCGGCACTCCCAGCCAGATCTTGCTGGGGGTACCCACATCTTCGATTTCCCCTGTGCTGACCAGCTTTTTTATGTCATTGTCCTTCATGAGAAGGGGACTGTCGTTCCGGATCATATAACCGGTGAGGGTCCTTTTGGCGGGGAATGCATCGAAAGCATCCTTTTCATCAACAAAAAAGGGCAGGGAAAGAGTGTCGTCCTCCTTATTATAAAAGGCAATGAAAAAATTCCGGGTATCAAAGATTTTACCCAGTTCATTCTGAATGGTTATAAACAGATCGTTCAGGTTCTTGGTAAGGTTGACCGCATTGGATATATTGTACATGATGTGCTGAACCCGTTCAGCTTTCTTCCTTTCGGTGATATCCTGCACAATGGTCAGGACACGTGTTACCTTGTTATTTTCGAGGATCGGGATCAGTCGGGTATCCGTGAAATATTCGTGATCGGCAATCCTGTAGTTTTCTTCTTTCTGGATGCTTTTCCCTGTGCTGAAAACTGACTTATATTCTGCAATGGTTGATTTATTAAGGAAAGGGAATGCCTCCGCATAATGTTTCCCGATCACTTCGGTGGGTTGTTCCAGGTTCTTCAGAGAGTGTTTGAGTGCTTTATTGGCAAGCAAAATATTCAGATCCCGGTCAACCAGGTAAATTGAATCATGCATGGAATCCATCGAGGTGCGGTACTGGATCTCCGAGGTCTTAATCAGCTCCAGGGCCTTGATACGGTCTGTGATATCGCGTATTACCACCTGGATACCCGATATCTTCCCCTCATGTCTCAGGGGCTTGGCGAGGAGCTCGATATGCTTTAATTCACCTGATCTGGTTTTAAAGCGCATTTCCTGTAATCTGGGCACCTTCCCCTTATAGATCCTGTTAAAGACTTTCCTGTATTCAACCCTGTCTTTTTCATCAAATCCATAAAATTCAGCGAATTGAAGTCCCCTGGCCTCATCGGCCTTCAAACCGGTAATTCTGAGAAAGGCCGAGTTGGCCATTTCGATCCTGCCTTTGGAATCGATCAGTATGATCCCGTCTGGAGCCAGCTGTACAAGCTCTTCATACTTTTTTTTCGATAGCCGGAGATTTTCTTCGGCGGCCCGGAACTCGGTGATATCCCTGCTGATGGTGATCAGGTGTGGAACCTGGTTGATATTCAGCAGGGAGGCAGACAGGAGTCCCCGTTTAATTCTGCCACCCTTGATCTTAAAATCCGATTCG
>CAZVLG010000213.1:0-1948 GCA_964627835.1 uncultured Bacteroides sp. | reverse complement strand
TCCCCTGGCCCCGGCATAGATCATCCGTGTGTAGTAATCTTCATCTCCATACATGGAAAGCGCTACGATGTTAAGCTGGGAATTTATCTCCAGGGCCTTCCGGGTTGCCTCTATCCCATCCATGCCGGGCAAATCAATGTCCATAAAAACAAGATCAATGTAATTGTTCCCTATTTCCTGCAGGAATTCTTCCCCGTCGGATGCCTCCCTGACCTCTTTGATCATGGGGATATTCTTCAATACCAGTTTAAGGCCTTCCCTGAACAGTTTATGATCATCCACGATCATGATGGAATACTTTCGCATCTCAGGCAGTTTTTACGGCAATATGAACGTTCATTCCCTCATCGGGTTCCGTGATAACCTGGAAGTTACCGTTAATCGATTTAATTCTTGAAATGATGTTTGAGTATCCCATGCCCCTGTTTTCTTCCTCCATGCGTTCAAGGTCAAAGCCAATCCCGTCATCGTAATATTCCAGCGTCAGCAGTTCCGGTTCGACAAACAGGTCAATATTGATCTGCCCGGCGGATGCATGTTTAAGGGTATTGGTGATCAGCTCGCAGATCACACGGTACAGTACAACCTCTATGTTTTTAGCGAATCGTTTGTTTTCAATATTACTGCTCACAATGATCTTGGGCCTGTCCTGGATCTGCAGTTTATCGATAAATGACTTCACGGCTTTCAGCAATCCGAAGTTGTTCAGTATGTGGGGACTCAGATTGTTGGATATTTCCTTCAGGGTGGAAATCGATTCATCAATCAGGTTTTCCGTGTTGTCCAGGACCTCCCTGTTTCCGGTACTGCCTGCTTCCTTGGCCAGGGCGGAAAGTGCCAGCTTAACGGATGATAGCAGGGGACCCAGGCTGTCGTGCAATTCCTTGGCAAAGTGCTGTCGTTCGCTTTCTTCCGTTTTGATAATGGCCGACAACACCCTTGATTCATTCTCCTTTCTCAGGTCATCGATCCGCTTCTGGATATTGAATATGCGCTTGATGAATATGAGGCTGAAAAGCAGAATGATCGAAATGCCGACCCCGGTCCAGCTGCTCAATAAACCGCCGATCAGCCTGCTGTCTGCGTCAATGACCTGAAGCAGTTCAAGAACACGCCTGATGGCCATCAAAAGGAAGCAGATGGATATGAGCCACCAGGCAATGTTATTGCGCGTACTTCTGATGAGGCTGATGGCAATAATGGCCGCCGCAAACTGCAGAAAGATGGATAGTATGAGTGCTACCTTGATCGGCATAATCTGTAAAAAGCCCGGGGCCTGTTCAATGGTCAAGCATGTAAAATGCTCTTTCACCGGATTACCTGAAAGCCATTACCAAAATTAATCAATCCGGCGGAGTTCTTCATCAAAATCAGGGGTTTAATAAAAGAAACTGGTTAATATTCCGCATTCCCCGGGTACCGGGATCCCCTGCCTCTTGCAGTGGTGACGTTCCCGGTGCAGGGATGCGGTTCTCTCTCCTTCCATAGGGCAGTCTACTGCCGGAACATCAGGTCAAATATGCCCAGGAGTTTCAGGCTTGCAAAGAACAGGGCCACCAGCAGGAAGATGCGGACAGCCTGGGCTCCCCAGCGGACGGCCACCCGGGCGCCCAGGAAGGCTCCCAGCATGTTCCCGATGGCCAGGGTAAAGCCGAAAACGTAATTTACATCGTCGTTCAGGATGAATACCGCCAGTGCAAACGGGGTATAAAGCAGTACGATAAACACTTTCAGGGCATTGGCCCTCACCAGTTCGTACCCGGAGCCGAGTACCAATCCCGCAAGCAGGAAAAATCCCACTCCTGCCTGGACAAAGCCACCGTAGACCCCGATCAGGAAAAAGATGACTCCCTGCCAGGCCATCTTCATGGGGGACTTCCCTTCCCTGCCTTTCAGCCAGCGGTTTGGCCTGAAAATAATGAGGATAAACATACCAATGAGCAGGACA
>CAZVLG010000212.1:0-7466 GCA_964627835.1 uncultured Bacteroides sp. | reverse complement strand
GCCTCCCTGTCCGGGAACAAAATAGTAGGTATGCGCATCGATTGAATCCCCATCGACGGTAAGCAGTTTCCCTATTACGGTTCCCGGCAGCTTCTCTTCCTCAATGGAATGATTGCTCAGTAAAATCGTATCCGGCGGGATCTGGCCGGATTTCAGCTTGTTGTCGTCCATGTTTGACACCGAATGGCTGACCGGGTACTCGGCCTTCTTGATTCCACCTGTGGCAACACACGGCACAAGCTTTTTCACCGCTATCCGGTAATAAAGGTCTCCCACCAGGGGTTCCGGATCGGTCCATGAATTCAGGCTGGCGGAGAGGGATCCGACCGGGTCAAAATTAACTCCCGTATTACTCCTGTAGATGGTATAGGTCTGGTAATCAAATCCGTAATACCGGTCCCACTGAAGCTGGGTTGAGTTCAACTCGGGATTGGTGGAAACGATCAGGTGTATCGTTTTATGCGGTTTGCACAGATCGATATCCGTTTCCAAACCGGATGCGTCGACAGCAGTTATTTTGTACAGGTATGCCTGCACCGTCGGATCAGCCACCGTATCAGTGTATACACTCAATTTATCAAATGGAACCGTTTCAAGCAGGTCGTAAATGCCAGCCGCCTCGCTTTCCCGGTATATATTATAGGCCAGGACGGGAGCCCGGGATTTCTTTTCCCAGATAACCAGGTTGTAGCCGGTGGTGGGATCAACGGTGACCATGCAAAGCTGTGGTGCAAGGTAGACGGGGACAGGGTCTGACTCTGCTGTATCACAGCTGTTGGAAACCATGCAGCTGTAATTCCCTTCATACGACGAGTCAACGGGTATAAAATGGTATTCGGGCAGGGTTGCACCTGATAAGGGAACACCGTCGTGTTCCCACTGATAAGCGATGTTTGATCCTTCCGCGAATGTCTTCAGCATAACCTCTTTCGCCTCTTCAACCCAGGCGTCCCTTGCGATTATCTGTACTTCCGGCAGCAGTTTCACAAAGATGGTCGTTGATCCGGAAAAGGTCGACCCGTAGGAATTGGAGATTTTACACTGGTAGTTGCCCTGGTCCTGGATGGAAACCGGGGAAATGGTATATTCTGCCGATACGGCTCCCTGAATATCCTCACCGTCCTTCTGCCACTGGTACATGGCGGTGTCGCTGGCCTCAACCTTTAAAACGGTTGAGTCACCCTGGCAGAAGGAACCCCCGGTGGGATTGCTCAAGACAGTCAGCTTCCCGCCCTGGTGTTCGTATGCACCGATGTCAATTTGTTCAGCGTTGATCCTGGGCATTCCATCCAGATCGGTAAGGGGAATGCTGATGTTTCCCGTTTGCGGGGTCCCCTGGTTGATGGCCGGGGAGAATGAACTCACCCTCCAGTCGCTCGAATAGGTGTTCAGATCATACCCGGAGGTAAGATTCGGGTCCACGAAAAGCGGGGAACCAATCGTGACATGTTCGTAGGTCCTTATAAACCCGTAACTGAAATACTGGGGATCGATTTCCTCATCCATGATGCAATTGTAAAAATGGACCTGGTTTTCTTCGGAGCCGTATTCCCAGATGTAAAACTCCCCGTTGTTCCAGAAGATGTTGTTGTAGAATTTTGCCGAACCCGAATTTATAAAGATGCTGTTGTAATCGTTGCATACGATGGTGTTATTGACGATCATAACTTTATCGGTGGTGGAATACAAACTAATAGCCCCCCTGTTGTTCGAAAAAAGGCAATTGCTGATTACGGGGATCCCGTCCGAAAGGCTGATCCCTGTACCGTTGTTAATGAATTTACAGTGTGTGATCAGGGGATCCGACTGTTCCGATGTAATGCCGTAATATTGATTTTCCTTTATCAGGCAATTCCGGAAGATGGGGGAAGAATCCTTGATGAAGATCCCGCCCAGAATAAGACTCTTGGAAGGGTCCGTTTTGGCAGCAACGGTACAGTTCTCAAATAATACATCGGATTGATCCAGCCAGACACCCGCATCTTCGGGTCCGTGGAAATGTTGAATGAGGGTATTCCGTATCACCGGATTTCCGTGCGAACAATAAATCGCCTTCCCCGGCAGATCGGACGCACAGTGCTCTATGACCGAATGTTCGATGCGCATGTTTGAAAGATAAACCAGTTTTATTGCAGGCTGTGATTTTACATGCCGGAATACACAATACTCGAAAATGGTGGAGTCCAGGTCATTCATGTTCCCGTCCGGCGGCGGTGCCTGGTCGTTCCTGAACTGGAAACCTGCCCAGCTGCCGTCGGTTGTTGTATGATCATCAAATCCGTCCGGGTTCATTACGTCGAACACGATGGTATCCTCCGCTGTACCCCTGGCTTTGATAACCCCCAGAACCAATATATTCAGTCCCTCGGGAATGATCACCCTGGCACCCGGGCTGATGGTCAGGGTCCTGCCGTAGTCGATCATTAGATGATCGCTGATGATAAGGACGGTATCCGCCACCCAGCTTCTGCTGCTGCCTATGACTTGATAATCAACCAGTATGAGCCCGATGCGTTTCTCCAGCGCCCCGATATCGATCCGGCCGTTGTGAATTCGTTCGTTCCCTGCCGCATCGACACTCGGGGTCTCGAATCCGAAGATATCCTCGGTGCCCAGGTTTATGCAGGGAGACGTCTCCTTGAGGTTCCAGTCCGCCGTCAGGGCATCCGGCTGGACACCGGCCGCAAGGGTTGGTCCCTCGAATTCCGGATCGATATCGACATTGTTCTCATAGATCCCGCTGTATGCCGCTGAAGGATGGCCGATGCCACCAGATCCGCCTTCCAGGTTTGAAAAATAGATATCCGGGCTCGAGAAGTTGCCTTCAAACAATATCTCGTACGATTGGTTCCCCCGGATGATGGAGTTGTATATGGCCGTATTTGAGTTATTTATGTATATTCCCGTAAAGCCGTTGTTGCATACCGTGTTGCTGATCATGGTAGCTTCCGAGTTCACCATGAAGATTCCACCTCCATACCCAGCCACGCTGTTGTTGCAAATGAGATTGTTATCAATGAGAATATCCGACCCAGAAAGGTATATCCCGGCCCCGTCTTCGGAAGCATTATTGATCATACGGTTATGGTGGATCCTCAGATCGTAGGAATCCATTATCCGTATGGCACCCCCCCGCGAACTAAACTCTTTGGAGGAGTTGTCATAGAACTTGTTGAAGCTGATCTCTATTTCCTCACCGGAATGACAGGCAAGGGCTCCCCCGTCGTCTCCGGAATAATTCTCCCGGATCGTATTCTGATGGATCTGCATTTTTTTGCATCGGAACAAATAAATGGCACCGCCGCAGACTTCCTCGTAGTTACTGTGAATCGTATTGTTGCATATTTTTGAATTATACAGGTCGACACATTCAATGGCTCTCCCGTGTATGCTGTCTATGTTGCATTGCTCGATTCGGACCGATCCCCTGGGACCGCTAGCGATTACCGCATGTTGGGAACAGTATCTGAAAGCGCATGAGATCACCGATGTGTGTTGATAATTATCAATTATAATTCCCTGTTTTGCATGGCTTACAATGCAATGGCTGAATAAGTTCGTGTCACTACCCTCTGTCTCAGAAGCCAGGTTTATTCCCTTCCATTTGCCCGTTGTATCCTGGTAATTGCTGTAGCCGGTAATATCCTTGATGGCAAATAGGATGCTGTCCCCGGGCGCGCCATTCGCCCTGATACATCCTTCCACAGCAATCTCATAATAACCCTGGAACTGCACACAGGTGCCTGGTTCAATGTTCAATACGGCATTCTCCCCGATGGTTACATCGCCGGTAATTTTAACCGTATCGGCCCAGGTGGTGTCTGCCCCGATATACCCGGAAACTTCTGTGATGGTTGGCTGCGTGAATGAAAAACCTGCGGTGGCAAGGGATAAACTCAGGGTGATAGCCACGTGAAAAGAAAGAGTGTGGATTTTCATGGAAAGGGGTTTTTGGAACGACATAGTGAATTGGGATCGACCTGAGAGTACTCTTCGCCACGAAGCCTGAAAGAATAAATTCCGCCGGAATGCTTTTCTAAATTTATCCCAAATTATCCAGAAAGTCAAAAGGCAGGGTGATTTGCACCCGGTGGACATTTGGAATAGGTTAGCCCGGTCGGTGCTGCTCCCTGTGGAAGAAAAGGAAAGCTTGAAGTTATTTCTTTGGAAACCTGATCTGGTAGGCGGTCTCGGTCTGCCCTTTAGAGATGGCTTTCAACTTGCTGGAGAGGAGTTTCCGCCTCAGGGGGGAGATGCGGTCGGTGAAGAGCACCCCGTTGATATGGTCCATCTCGTGCTGGATGACCCTGGCCTTGATCCCGTCGAAGCGCTCCTCGTGCGTTTCAAAATTCTCGTCCTGGTAACGCAGGAGGATCTCCGGCGGCCTTTTTACATCCTCCCGGATGCCGGGGATGCTCAGGCAGCCTTCGTTGAATTCCCAGGGCTCGCCGCTTTCCTCCAGGATGTGGGCATTGATGAGTACCTTCTTAAAATCCTTGATTTCGTTTTCCTCCTCGTCCTCGGTCCTGGAGCCGTCGATCACGATCAGGCGGATGGGCTTGCCGATCTGCTGAGCCGCCAGTCCCACCCCATCGGCCTGGTACATGGTCTCGTACATATCCTGGATGAGCTGTTCGAGACCATCGTAATCCTCATCGATCTCCTGTCCCATTTTCCTGAGAACGGGCATTCCGTATACATGTATCGGGTAAACCATATCTGTTTAAAAAATTATCCTTACCTGATGGAGCGGACTGTCTCACCGTGGACCGCAGTTATTTCACCGGATCCTGCTCACGGTTCCTGGATGCATCCAGGTAGGATTGCAGGATCAGGGAAGCGCTCAGCTTGTCCACCAGGCTCTTGTCCCTCCTTGCCATTTTGGGAACACCGGCTTCGATAAGCGAGCGTTCGGCCATGCGGGAGGTGAACCGTTCGTCGTAAAGGTCCACCGGGACCCCCGGGAACTCCTTGCGGAACCACCGGATAAAGGGGTCGATGTAACGTACTGCTTCCGACGGCTCGTTCCGGATCGTTTTGGGGTATCCCACTACCAGGCAGTCAACCTCTTCTCCGGCGAGGTAGGACCTCAGGTAATCCCTGATCTCATGCGTGGGAACGGTTCTCAGTCCCCCGGCAATGATCTTCAGGGGATCCGTTACCGCGACACCTACCCTCTTTTTCCCGTAATCCAGGCAAAGCAGCCTTCCCATCCAGATAATTTAAAATCCTTCTAAATTGCAAAATTAACAAAAAAAACCGCAAAGCCTGAATGGCCTTGCGGCTTAAATACTTCGAATGTCAGCTTATCATTCCTGCGAATAATCCATGGCGGCCATCCGCTTATAGCTCTCGTACCTCCATTTGGCATTTTCCTCGGCGGCCTTGAAAAGTACGGCGGCCTGCTCGGGGAAGGACTTCTTCAGGGAGGTGTATCTCACCTCCGAATTCAGGAAGCCCTGGAAGAGCGACCAGTCCGGTTCATTGGAATCGAGCAGGAAGGGATTCTTCCCTTCCTTGGCGAGTTCCGGGTTGAAACGGTACAGGTGCCAGAACCCGGACTTGACGGCATTGTCCATCTGCTCCTGCGACTTGATCATGCCGGCCCGGAGCCCGTGGTTAATGCAGGTGGAGTAGGCGATCACGAGCGAGGGACCCGGGTAGGCTTCCGCTTCCTTGATGGCTCGGAAGAGCTGGGAATGACTGGCCCCCATGGCCACCTGGGCCACATAAACATAACCGTAGGTCAGCGCCATCATGCCCAGGTCCTTCTTGCGGACCTTCTTGCCCGATGCGGCGAACTTGGCAACGGCCCCGATCGGGGTGGCCTTGGATGATTGTCCCCCGGTATTCGAATACACCTCGGTATCGAGCACGAGCAGGTTGATATCCTCCCCTGCCGCAATGACATGGTCGAGTCCCCCGTACCCGATATCATACGCCCAGCCGTCACCGCCGAGCACCCAGATGGATTTCTTGACCAGGTATTGTTCGAGGGACAGGATTTCCTTTGCAAGGGGGTCCTTCTCCTTCTTGCATGCTGCCACCACCTTGACGGAAGCCGCTTTCGATGCCTCGCCGTCATTCATGTTCTCGATCCATTCATTAAAGGCCGCTTTCGTGGCGGGGGCCACCCCGTTCTTCATGGCCGCTTCCATGCGCAGGGAGATCCTTTTGCGGAGCTTGTTCACGCCAAGCGCCATCCCGAAGCCGTATTCCGCGTTGTCCTCGAAGAGGGAATTGGCCCATGCCGGTCCCTTGCCCTCGGCATTCACCGTATAGGGCGTGGATGGTGCGGAGCCCCCGTATATGGAGGAACAGCCGGTGGCATTGGCGATCATCATACGGTCGCCGAAAAGCTGGGTGATCAGCTTCACATAGGGTGTTTCGCCACAGCCCGCGCATGCGCCCGAAAACTCGAACAGGGGCTGGGAGAACTGGCTGTTCTTGACGGTTTTGAACTTGTCGGCCACGGTATCCTTGTAGCCGACCTTTTCGTCAAGGAATTCATAATGTTCCGCCTCTTTCATCTGTGATCCGAGCGGCTTCATGACCAGGGCCTTTTCCTTGGAGGGACAGATATCGGCGCATATCCCGCATCCGGTGCAGTCCAGCGGTGAAATCTGGATCCTGTAGTCATACCCTTCGAATCCCTTGCCCTTCATCGGTACGGTTACCAGGCTCTTCGGCTTATTCTTCATGTCCTTTTCATCGAGCAGGAAGGGGCGGATGCAGGCATGGGGGCAGGCATAGGCGCACTGGTTGCACTGGGTGCAGTGCTCAGGCAGCCATTCCGGCACGTCAACGGCGACGCCCCGCTTCTCCCATTTGGTCGTTCCGGCCGGGAAGGATCCGTCCTCCCGGTTCAGGAAGGCGCTGACGGGAAGATCGTCTCCCTTCAGCATGTTGATCGGGTTGGCCACGTTGCGGATGAATTCAGGCATATCGGCGGCGGCGGTTTCCTTCTTCTCCGGCTCCAGTTTGGCCCATGCCTTGTCCACCTTGATCTCGTGCACTTCGCCCCCGCGGTCGACCGCGGCGAAGTTCATCTTGACGATGTCCTCTCCCTTGCGGCCGTAACTCTTGACGATGAACTTACGCATTTCCTCGACGGACTGCTTGTATGGGATCACTTCCGATATCTTGAAGAAGGCGGACTGCATGATGGTATTGGTCCTGCCGCCCAGCCCGATCTCCGATGCAATCTTCGTGGCGTTGATGACAAAGAATTTTATGTCGTTCTCGGCCATGTACTTCAGCATGCTGTTGGGTATTCGCTTGACGGTCTCCTCGTTGTCCCAGATGGTATTCAGCAGGAAGGTCCCGCCTTTCTTGAGTCCCTTGAGCATATCGTACTTGTCCAGGTAGGAAGGAACATGGCAGGCCACAAAGTCCGGCGTCACCACCAGGTAGGTCGAGCGTATGGGCTTGTCCCCGAACCTCAGGTGGGAGACCGTGATCCCCCC
>CAZVLG010000211.1:0-4166 GCA_964627835.1 uncultured Bacteroides sp. | reverse complement strand
ACACCCACCTGGGGGATGCCATTACCATGACCGATAACCAGGTTTACAACCCGGACCTGATGGAGAACGAGACGGATGGCTTCAGCAGTGGGAGGTTCGATGACCGCTGGGCATTCACAAGTAAATCCACCCCGCTTAATTACGGTTCTATCGCCGCACTGGCAGCGGCCAGCCGGGCTTTGAGAGGGTATAATGACACCCTGGCTGAGCAATGCCTGTCCACAGCCATCCTGGTATGGAAGGAGGAACATGCGAGCGGACCCGAAACTTTCAATTATGGAAATACAACCGGGGGAAGACTGGAAAGGGAAGAGCTCAGTGCAGCCGTCGAACTCCTGGCCAGCACCGGTGAGGATCTGTACAAACAGCGGATTGAGGAAATGTGGCCCTATATCGAAGGCAGTTTCAATTTCAACGCGGATCTGGCACTGCGCCTACTGCCTTACATGGATAAAGAATATCCCGAGAGGCTGGAGCCCCTGGTCAGGGAGTACCGTTCATCACTTGACCGGATGGAGAAGGAGAATCCATTCGGGGTTCCCATCGGCCGGGGAGGATGGGCCGGGAACGGATGGGTGATCCGGTATGTCCAGGTAAATTACCTCCTGCACAAGGCTTTTCCTGAAATCATCGACGCGGACTTTGTGTTCAGGGGACTTCATTATATCTACGGCTGCCATCCCGGATCGGATATCTCCTTTGTTTCGGGCGTGGGTACGTATTCCAAGAAAGTTGCTTACGGGATGAACCGGGCGGATTATTCCTATATTGCCGGCGGTGTAGTACCCGGGGTCCTGGTCATCCGGCCCGATTTTCCAGAGAACAAGGAAGACTGGCCTTTTCTCTGGGGACAGAACGAATATGTGATCAGTGCAGGCGCCAGTTATATCCATGCCGTGAATGCTGTGATTGACCTGCTGAACCACTGACGCGGGGCAATGGACACCCAAAAGAGTCCCGAAGAAAGATCTCGGATAATAGCTTGAATAATGTTTAAAAGAGTCCTTAAATACCCGCTTTACCGTTTTTTCGGCAAGCCCCTCTTCAGCCTGCTTAAATACTTTTACCATCCCCCGGAGGCCATGCGCAGAAGGCTGAGGTTTATCGGGAAATTCCGCGTCATGACCGGGGATGGGAAAGCGTTCTGGCTGTTCAATAATGCTTTCCACCTGGAGAATCATATATTCTGGCTGGGCATCGACGGCTATCCCTGGGAGCGTATGACACGCAGGATCTGGGTAAAACTCTGCCAGTCGGCCTCGAACATTTTCGATATCGGGGCTAATTCGGGGATCTATGCCGTTCTGGCAAAGGTTTACCAGCCTGCGGCCCGGGTAACTGCCTTTGAACCGCAGCCCAATGTATTCCGGGTTTTAAAAAAGAACAATGAAATAAACGGGTTTGATATATGCTGTGAGCCCCTTGCCCTGTCGAGTGTTGAAGGCAGGCTTCCGTTCTATAATTACGGTCAGGGAACATTTGCCACTGAAAATACAACGGCCGGCAGCCTGAACAGGGAATGGAGATTGCGTGATCAGCAGTCCATTATGGTTGAAGTGATCAGGCTCGAGCATTACATCGAAGAAAACAACATACCGGGCATTGATCTCATGAAGATCGATGTCGAGACCCTTGAATACGATGTTTTAAAGGGTTACGGAAAATATCTTGGAATTCATAAACCCATCCTGATCCTTGAGATCCAGAACCGGGATATTGGCGGCAGGATCGGGTCCCTGTTCGAGCCGGAGACTTATTCATTTTACAATATTGATGAGCAGGCTGGTTTGAGGGAAGTGATGAAACTGGGCGGATCGGCCGAAAACCTCAACTACCTGCTCTGTCCCTGTTCAAAGCTTTCTCATATACAGGAGTTTCTTGCAACGACCTGATCCCTGGCCAAAAGAGCCCGATTTTTTGAAACCAATTGCCCTCATTCACGTAGCAGGGAGTATCACCTAAAATACATTGAGATGAATTTAAATAAGGCACTTACCTTGCTGACAACCATTTCCCTGCTTGTATTTACCAGTATCTCCTGCAGTGAAAAGGATGATCCGGATACCATGCCGGAACTGCCGCCGGTTGATGCGCTGATGATTGATTTTGACGCATTTATTGACGATCCTTCATCCATGGAGGCACTTAAATCACTGGAAACCTACCAGAATGCATGGTATTCCTATGTCACCGTCTCGATCTGGAATGTGCTGGTCAGCGTTCCCATGATTGTTCCCGTTGCCGCCTACCTGGAGTCCTTCAACCATACCCCCGTATACCTGGGGAACAATTCCTGGCAATGGTCCTATTCCTGGTCCGGTGCCGAAACCTACGAGGCAAGGCTGGTGACCAAGCGGATCTCGAACGATGAGTTCACGGCGGAGATGTATATCACACTCGTCGGGTCCTATGAGGATTTTAAGTGGTTCGAGGGGACCATACGGTACGACCGCACCCATGCCGGCTGGACCATGTATGAGAGTCCCCTGAACAACGTTGCCTGGCTGGCCATTGAATGGAACATGGACTGGGAGCTCGAGGTGTCGGACATCACCTATACCGTTGTTAAAACAGGCCACCAGGAGTACGGTAGCTATATTACCTACGGGATCGTGGATAACGCTGCATACGATGCCTATTATACTATCTCCTGGTCACTGAATCTGACGGAGATCAAGTGGAACCGGACATCGAAGGCGGGCAGGGGAAGGGACCTGGCAACGTACGGGGATACGGACTGGCATTGCTGGAACGAATTGTTCCAGGATATTGACTGCAACTAAGGAATAACAAGCAACCTTTCAGGCAGGCAATGCATCTTGAAATTGATGCATTCTTGTTGTATCTTTACTGTTTAAACCTTCTGCCATGAAAGCATTGTTAAAATCTCTCTGGTTACTGGTAATTGTCCTGGCATCAGCCGGATTCCATTCCTGTGAAAGAAAGAATCCTGAATCCCTTGCCACTGGCAGCCTGGAGCTGTTTATCAGCCTGGCTGACCTGGATGGGTCCGCAATGAAGTCCATCATCCCTGACAGCAACCAGGTAACCTCCTATCACGTCCTTCTTACCATTATCGGCACGGACAGTGTTCCCGTGCTTGAGGACGAACTCCTTTCCTTGTATAAGTTCGGTGATGGATTTTTCACTGAGAAAATTGAACTTGGGACCGGCTATTACCAGCTGGTGAAATTCATGATCATAAATCCGGAAGGAGAAGTAATGTATGCGTCACCCCTGGAAGGTTCTCCCAAAGCATATCTGGTAAAGGAGCCCCTGCCGGTCGGATTCAAGATTAAACCGGGGGAGACCACCAAGCTTAGCCCCGAGGTCCTGCCCGTTGACGGCAGCCCTCCATCGGAGTTCGGGTATTCGAGCTTTGGTTTCAGTGTGGTAAAACCCCTGCCCTTCTACATACTGGTAATATTCGATGACCCGATGATCATGGCCCCGGTTATGTACACCGATGCCTACCTGAGCGTATATCACCCGGATGGATGGCATTATGATTTCTATCTGAAGGAAAAGGTGAACCGGGTTGTGATCCGGGGGGGTGCGGAATATTATACCTTCATCGTTGAGAAAAAGGGATACAAACCCAAAAAGTTTGAGATATCAGCAAAAGAGCTGCTCGCTACATCAGCCGAGCAGCCCTTAATCGTGCGCCTGGGGCCGGGGCAGCAGCTTTTGGTCCTCCAGCCGGGACCCGAGGCGGGAATCGATGCCATGATCTCGAACCTGGACCCGGAAAAGAACTTCGGCGATCATCCCTATTTCGAGGCCACTTTTATCTCGGAACCCATTCTGACTGTCATGCGTGAGAACCGGAGCCTGATCCGCTTCGACCGGAACGCGATCCCCAAATCGGCCCGGGTTGAAAAAGTGATCCTGACCCTTTACTACGATGTACCCCTGCCCTGGGAGCCCTGGGACAGCATCTTTCCGCCGGACACCATTGTCTACGATGGTTTTCACTGGTACGGGGGCGTTCTCCAGCAGGTCGTGGATCCCTGGGAGGAGCATGAGGTTACCTGGGGCAACCAGCCCAAGACCACGGAATCAAACCAGGTTTACATTACACCCTTCATCCGGAACGCCAATTTTATTGAACTGGATATCACCCGGCTTTTCGTGCATGCCGAGATATCGGCCCCCTATTTCGGGAT
>CAZVLG010000210.1:0-1797 GCA_964627835.1 uncultured Bacteroides sp. | reverse complement strand
ACCGACCCGGAGGCCCTGACCGAGATAATCAAGAACCATCGCCTTCTTGAAACAACAAACTTTGATATCTGCGTACTGAATACCAGTTACAAGAGCTTCGGTTATAAAAAGGACATCCATATATGGATTTCCATTATGGATTATGAGAATGCCAACCTCATGATATTGCTGGGATATATCATTCTCGGGCACCCGGAATGGAGAAAGGGCCAGATCAAGATTTTTGCGATGCATACACCGGACGAGATGGACCGGAAGCGAATGGACCTGCTGGATCTCATAAAATCCGGGCGCCTGCCCATATCGCCGAGCAATGTGGAATTGATCCCGGCAGACCCGGATGTCAGTCCCAAACTGATCATTTCCCAGAAATCACTGGATGCCGACCTGACCATAATCGGATTCCGGAGCGAATTGATAAAGGCAGAGGGGATCAAGATATTCACCGGCTACGAGGATATCGGAAACATCCTGTTTGTCAGCTCCACCAAGGAAAAGGAAATCAGGTAAGGTTCGTACTTCGTTTTTGCCATTATTTTATAATTTTACTTAACCATTCAGGAACCCATACCCATGAGTAAAAAGATCGCTCTATTCCCCGGGTCCTTCGATCCTTTCACCATAGGCCATGAATCTGTCATTAAACGTGCCCTGCCCCTTTTCGATGAGATCATCATCGCCATTGGATCCAACACCAAAAAGCCTGGTTATTTTTCCATCGACCAGAGGCTGGAAATGATCCGTGAAGTATTCAAGGACCAGCCGCAGGTTAAGGTCGCAAGTTATTCGGGCCTCACGGTGGATTTTTGCAAGAAGTGCGGTGCGAATTATTTGCTCAGGGGACTCAGGACTGCCGCTGATTTTGAGTATGAGAGGGCGATCGCCCAGATCAACAAAGCCATGTTCCCTGAACTGGAATCCGTTTTCCTCCTGACCCTTCCGGAACATACTCCGATCAATTCCACCATTATCCGCGATGTTATCCGTTTTGGGGGAGATGCCAGCAAATTTGTCCCCAGTGCCATTGATCTTTCAAAATATACAGGCGATGATTAGACGATCCTATTTCTCCATTCTGCTGTTATTGATTCCGGTACTTACACTTGCACTCCGCGGGGAGGACCAGTCCGTAATTCTCAAAGGCAGGGCACCTGATTATTCGGGAGACACCCTGGTGTTTTTAACCTACAGCAATATGGTCTCGTTCAGTGAAAAGGAAGTGGGACGTTGTGCGGTTGATGACAGCGGTCACTTTGAATGCAGCATACAGGTTTCAGATACAAGGCATATCTTTTCGTACCTGGGCGTCTATAATTGTTACCTGTACGCCGAGCCTGGAACGGTATACCATTTAAATCTTCCGAGGAAACGTGAAAAAAGCATGCAGGACCTGGCAAATCCCTACTTTGAAGAAACGTCCATCCACCTGAATGTCAAGGTCGAAGTTGATTCGACCGGGGAGCCTTCAACAAACGCGGATGAAGAATTGAATTTTGCCATCCGTGCGTTTAACGATTCCTTTTACCCCTATTACTATAAGTTTGTTATCAGTGCATACGGCAACAGGATCGACCGCAAGGAACTGGACAAAGCCGAAGATGAGATCCGGCTGCCCTTTGACTCCATCCCGGGCAGCTATCTTAAGTCCTATATCGATTACCGTATCGGGTTGCTTGAACATTACGGGAGCCAGGTCAGCAGCGAGAGGATCGTTCAGGAGTACTTTCTCAGGAAGCCTGTCCTTTATCTGAACCCGGCCTATATGGAATTGTTCAACGAGGTATTCAAGGACTATTT
>CAZVLG010000209.1:0-2135 GCA_964627835.1 uncultured Bacteroides sp. | reverse complement strand
ACCTACTATTTTGTTCCCGGACAGGGAGGCGATGACAACATCAGCTTCAGCCTTGCAGGCGACCTTCTCCTTGCCTCCGAATCCTTCGATTACGAGACCAAAAACCAGTATTCGGTACGGATCCGTTCGAACGACCTGGCCGGGAATTTCTGCGAGGTTCCTTTCAGCATCCAGGTTATAGATGTGGATGAGACGACCGGCCTGCCAGTGCAGGGTGATGCGTCGGCACAGGCCTTTCCCAGCCCCTTCAACCGGACAACGACCATCCGCTTCCCCAACCGGGCGGGTGAAAGTTTTACCATGATCCTCACGGATCTTTCGGGAAAGGTCTGCCGGATGCAGGAGAATATAACAACTACCGAATTCATCCTTGAGAAAGGAAACCTGGGAAACGGGGTTTATTTCATCCAGCTAAAGGGAACCACGGTGGTTTACCGGGGGAAGGTAATCATTGAATGATCGGGCCGGCCGCAACCCCTACATCAATCCCTGCTTCCTGAAGATCTCCTCGGATTTCAGGAGGAGGTCGACGTACTGGGCGCGCTTGTATACGAAGGGATCGTTCAGTTGCTTGTTGGAAAGCTTTCCACGGAAATTATTGAGCGACTTGTAGCCCTTGCCGTCCATCCAGGCCTCGATATCCTTAAGCATTTTGCCGATGTAGGATATTTTATTCTTGTAGAGGGTCCCGACCACCTGCACGGCGTCGGCGCCTGCAAGGATCATCTTGATCACATCGTGGCCGTTCTGGAGTCCCCTGCTACTGACTATGCTGGCCCTGATGGTCCCGTAAAGGAGGCCGGTAAAGCGCAGGGGCAGCTTATTCTCGTATTCTTCGCTCAGGGGGAAATGGACCAGGTGCTTTTCCTGCTTGATGTCGATTTCCGGTTGGAAAATGCGGTTGAACAGGACGAAGGCATCCACCCCGGTCTTGTCCATCCGGCTTATGACGTTCAGGGGGTTGGCGTAAAAGGGGCTTAGTTTGACGCTCACCGGTATGGAAATGCTGCTTTTTACCTGCTTCAGGATCCCGACCTGCTCGTTGACGATCTCCTCTCCGCTTATCTCCGGGTCGCGCGGAACGTAGTAAAAGTTCAGTTCCAGTCCGTCGACCCCGGTATCCTCGAGCAGCTTGGCATACTCCAGCCAGGTCTCCTTGTAGACCGCGTTCAGGCTGGCGATCAGCGGGATGGAAAGGGCTTCCCGGGCCTTTTTTACGTTCATGAGGTGTTCGCGGGGACCCGCATGCTCCAGGTTGGGGAACAGGCTGGTCATTTCCGCATGCCTTTCTGCATATTCGTCCATCTCATCGTCCATCTGGGCGGTCTCGAGCTGGATCTGCTCCTCGAAAAGTGATTTGAAGACCACGGCCGCAGCCCCCGCCTCCTCCATTTGCTTGAGATTGTCAATATTGTTTACGAGATTGTTGGAGCCTACGATGATGGGATTTTTCAATTCCAGGCCCATGTAGCTTGTCTTGAGTTTCGTCATGGTTTTGTTAGATTTTTCCAGTCCATAAAAATAACCATTTTTGCCAAATATGAGGGTGATATCCCGGCCTTTTTTGCATTAAGGTTCAGAACGCGATATCCCAGCTCTGATGCCTGTCGAGGAATACCGGAAGGCCCCGTTTGTAAGGCTCCTTTTCCCGCTTATAGGGGGAATTATCCTGGGAAGGAACATGGGAGGCCCTCCTTGTTTTGAATGGATATGCATGGCTTGCTCCGCCATACTCCTGCTGGTATCGGTATGGTGGCCGCGGGAGGGATGGTCCCTTCTCCTTCCTGCCTTTCTCTTCGTGGGAATGGGACTGGGACCGGAACACGAAGTGGAAGCCATCCCGGAGGGTGTCCTGAGTGCCAGAGTATGCCAGGAGATCATCCCCTCTGGAAGGGGAAGCCGGACAGAGATCGACCGGATCCGGATCCTCGCGGAGAACCGGTGGAAAAGAGTAAGGGGCAAAGCCTCGATATACCTGGCAGAGGGGCAGGAGGTTCAGGCCGGGAGGGCGGGGATCCGTTCCCTGCGTCCCGGATCAGGACGGCCCGGCCTGCATCCCGTCCGTACCCCCCTTCAGCCCGGCTGCCGTATCCTGGCACGGGGAAAGCTGTCCCCCTGGCCGCCGCCCCTGAATC
>CAZVLG010000208.1:0-3811 GCA_964627835.1 uncultured Bacteroides sp. | reverse complement strand
GAGATCCCTGATTCCTTTTCTTGGTTTCGGATTACGGCTTCATGTACATGTCTTCCATACATTCCTTTTCCACCGTATGAAGGAAGCAGTGCGGGATGAATATTGATAATCCTGCCAGAATAGGCCCTGATAAGGTAGTTTGGCACCAGCCAGAGAAATCCGGCCAGGGCGATCAGTGATACTTCCTGTTTTTGAAGAATTTGTAAAACCTCAAAAGAATCATAAAAGGAGGGGCGGTCAAATATATGTGTCGGGACCTGGAATCTTTTGGCACGTTCCAGAACCTGGGCATCAGGTTTATTGGACAGGACCAGGGCAACTTCTCCAGAAGGATGATCCTCAAAGTAAGACATAATTCGCTCAGCATTTGTACCTGCACCTGAGGCGAAGATTGCTATCTTTTTCTTTTTCATAGATTTACAGAATATCTTAGCAATTCTGCTTCATTCGAAAATAGGGTATTTTTTAGAAATAATATGGCTGATTTGAACTAATTTATTTTATTTTTACGAAGAAATACATTTCTTTGCACCTTTATTTTTTAAAAGCAAACTCTAGTATTAATTAAAATCTAAAACTATGTCTGACATTGCATCCAGAGTAAAAGCAATCATCGTCGATAAACTGGGCGTTGATGAAAATGAAGTTACTCCTGAAGCTAGCTTCACAAATGATCTGGGAGCTGATTCCCTTGACACGGTTGAGCTGATAATGGAATTTGAAAAGGAATTCAATATCGGTATCCCCGACGATCAGGCTGAGACGATCGCCACCGTAGGCGAGGCCACCAAATACATTGAAGAAAACGCAAAGTAATTTATTCCAAACTTCCACAGGTATGGAGCTGAGAAGGGTAGTCGTAACCGGACTTGGTGCCCTTACTCCTATTGGCAAAAACATACAGGAGTTTTGGGATGGCCTGAAAAACGGGGTGAGCGGTTCCGATTGGATTACCCGTTTTAATGCCGAGAAATTCAAAACCAGGTTTGCCTGTGAACTTAAAAACTTCGATCCCACTGTACATTTTGACCGGAAAGAGTTACGCAAACTTGATCCATTCGCTCAGTACGCCCTGGTAAGTATCGAGGAGGCTTTCAGGGATTCCGGACTGGACCTTGATCAAATCGATAAAGACAGGGCAGGAGCTATTTATACTTCGGGAATCGGGGGAATGAACACGTATCAGAACGAACTGAAGGACTATTTCGCCGGGGACGGAACCCCGCGTTTTAGTCCTTTCTTCATTCCAAGAATGATTGCCGATATCACGGCGGGCCATGTCTCCATGAAATATGGATTCCGCGGGCCGAATTTTGCCACAGTGTCGGCATGTGCCTCCTCCACCAATGCCATCATCGATGCGTTCACGTATATCCGCATAGGATATGCCGATCTGTTCATTGCCGGGGGGAGCGAAGCTGCCATTATTGAAAGCGGGTATGCAGGCTTCAACGCCATGCAGGCCATGTCAACCAACAACGATGAATACAAAACCGCTTCCCGTCCGTTTGACGGGACCCGGGACGGATTTGTCATGGGGGAAGGAGCGGGAACCGTTGTGCTCGAAGAATACGAACATGCCCTGAAACGGGGGGCCAAAATTTATGCCGAACTGGTTGGATGCGGAATGTCGGCAGATGCCTACCACCTCACCGCCCCCCACCCGGATGGGATCGGAGCAACGCTGGTCATGAGAAACGCCCTGAAAGATGCAAAAATGAATCCGGAAGAAGTTGACTACATCAATGTTCACGGCACGGCTACTCCCCTGGGAGACCTTTCAGAAGCAAAGGCCATCAAGGAAGTATTCGGCGATCATGCCTACAGGCTGAACATCAGTGGCACCAAATCCATGACCGGCCATCTGTTGGGTGCCGCCGGTGCCATCGAATCCATTGCCGCCATCCTGGCCATGAAAAACAATATTGTTCCCCCGACCATCAATCACAAAACCCCCGATCCGCAGCTGGACGATAAGTTAAATCTCACACTGAACAAGGCACAGGAAAGAGAAGTCAATGTTTCCCTGAGCAATACCTTCGGGTTTGGGGGACATAATACATCTGTAATTTTTAAGAAAATCTCCTGATTTTCGTGATTAATTCACTGTACCAATTATTCCGATCCATCTTTTCGACAAGCAGGGGCTTTTATTTATCACTGGTAAAAATACTTGGGTTCCTGCCGGGCAACAGGAGGCTTTACGAAATTGCCTTCATACACAAGTCAGCTTCCACAACCTGCAAGAATGGCAATCTTATCAATAATGAACGGCTGGAATACCTTGGTGATGCCATACTGGATGCCATCATTGCGGATTACCTTTATGCACATTTCCCTGAACAGGATGAAGGATTCCTCACTCAGCTCCGGTCCAAGATTGTAAAGCGTAAACAGCTGAACAAACTTGCACACAATCTGGGTATTTCATCCTTTCTGGTTTCCAGGACGAACTCCCAGCAAACCCGGATCAATCTTCTTGGAAATGCTTTCGAGGCTCTGATCGGTGCCATATATCTCGACAAGGGATACCGGAGAACAAAAAAATTTGTAACCGGCAATATTCTGCAGAAACATCTGGATGTGGAGAGATTGGCCCGCAAGGAATCGGATTTTAAAAGCCGTATCATCGAGTGGGGCCAGAAAAACAAGCAGGACATAAGCTTTGTAAGCCAGGAAGAGACCCAGCCCGATTCTCATGAAACCTATTTTTGCTCGCAGGTGATACTGGTTGACAGGGAGTTGGGAAAAGGTATCGGGCATTCCAAAAAAGATGCAGAACAAAAGGCTGCAGAAGAAGCCCTTTTACATATCAAGCAATAAATTAATCGCAGATCCGGATCCATTATGCCGAAAAAAATCCATAAACTGGAAGAAAAGGAAAGCTATGATTTTGGCCTGATCGGTATTTCATGCCCGGAAAACGATTACCGTATCAGCTGGATCCTGAACACTGAGCTGGGAATTCATTTGAACAGGAAAGAAGACCTGGAGGTATACCATAAACGACTGGACGAGCCCCAGGCATTTCACCAGTTCCAGTATTACGATGAAGAATCATTATTGCATTACCGCCTCCTGTCGAATAAATGCGAGAACGGGTATTTGCTTGAAGAAATGAGCAACATTGATTACCTACTCCAGATCAGCGGGGAAATGCAGGAAAGTTTTTTAAACCAGCTGCTAAAGCAGCTGAACGCCATGGAGAGCATTGCCATTGCCTTTCGGGTTAAACCCGGTTCGCTGAGATCAAGGAAAAAGCTGTTGATGTGAACATCACTCCATGATCAGCTTGTACCCCTTCCCATGGATATTCAGGATCTCCACTGAAGAATCCTCCTTAAGGTATTTCCGCAATTTGGTAATGTAAACATCCATGCTTCGCGCATTGAAGTAATTATCATCCACCCAGATGGTCTTCAGGGCAAAGTTCCTCTCGAGAACATTGTTGGCATTATTGCAGAGCAGTTTCAGAAGTTCGCTTTCTTTGGTGGTGAGTTTCTGTGTTTTTTCGTCCAGGGTCAGGACCTGCTTGTTGGCGTCGAAATGGTAGCGTCCGATCTCAAAGAGCGTTTGTTTGTTCTGCGTCCCCTTTCCCTGTGTGCGGCGCAAAATCGCCTCAATCCTGAAAAGAAGCTCTTCCATGCTGAAAGGTTTGGTTATGTAATCGTCCGCACCGATGGAGAATCCTTCCAGCACATCGTCTTTCATTGACTTGGCAGTCAGGAATATAATGGGTACTTCCGGGTCAATGATGCGGATTTCTCTTGCCAGGGTAAACCCGTCCTTGACAGGCATCATGATGTCCAGG
>CAZVLG010000207.1:0-1805 GCA_964627835.1 uncultured Bacteroides sp. | reverse complement strand
GACAGCAGGACCATTTACCAGCCCGAGGGACTCCTTTTCCTGGCAATCCGCGGCGAACGGCACGACGGACATGCTTTCATTCCCGAATTGCTCGACCGGGGGGTCCGCGGATTCATGATCCAGGAACTTCCGGACAGGAAGAGTATGAAGGACTCCGGGGCATCACTCCTGCTGGTGAAGGACCCCCTGAAGGCCCTGCAGGAACTGGCTGCTTTTCATCGGGAACGATTTAATGCAGAAGTCATTGGGATTACCGGGAGCAACGGGAAAACCATCGTCAAGGAATGGATCCACCAGGTGCTTTCACCCGACAGGCGGGTGGCCAGGAGTCCCAAAAGCTATAATTCCCAGGTGGGCGTACCCCTCTCTGTCCTGCTGATGGGAAAAAATACGGAAACGGCTGTTTTCGAGGCGGGGATCTCCCTGCCAGGAGAGATGGAGAACCTGCAGAAGATCATCCGGCCCGGGATCGGGATATTCACAAACATAGGGGAAGCTCACCAGGAGGGATTCAGGGACCGGGCACATAAGATCAGGGAAAAGATCCGGCTCTTCGAAGAGTGCAGCAAGCTGATCTATTGCCGGGACCAGGAGGAGGTGGACCAGCTGATGCTCAAGGAATTTCCGGCCGGAAAGCTCTTTACCTGGTCTGCCAAAAAGGATGCCGATGTCCGGGTCGAATACCGGGAGGATCAAAAACAGGGGACAGATTTCAGGGTTAGGTGCAGGGATCAGCGTTTTGATGTTTCCCTTCCATTCCGCGACAGGGCATCCATGGAGAATGCAATGCATGTGATTGCCCTGATGCTGCTGCTGGATTATCCCCCTCTGGTCATCCAGTCCAGGATCGCCGATCTCAACCCGGTTGCCATGAGGATGGAAATGGTCAAGGGGATCAATGCCTGCACCCTGATCAATGACAGCTATAACTCGGACCTGGTCTCGCTTTCCATAGCACTGGATTATCTGAACCAGCAAAACCAGCATGCTGCCAGGACCCTTATCCTCTCCGACATCATGCAGTCCGGCAAGAAGGGCGGGCACCTTTATTCCGAGGTGGCAGGAATGCTGAAGAAGAAGAATGTTGAGCGATTCATCGGCATTGGTCCGGAACTCATGCAGCAGCGCAGGCTTTTTACCCAGGGGTCAGAATTTTTTTCCTCCACCTCCGATTTCCTTTCATCTTTGGAAAAGCTTGAATTCCATAATGAAGCCATACTTATTAAAGGATCCAGGGTTTTTGCCTTTGAGAAGATTACCCATCGGCTTCAGGAGAAAAATCACCCTACGGTGCTTGAGGTGGACCTGAATGCGATGATCCACAATCTTAACGTATACCGCTCCATGACCAGGGCAAAGATCATGGTTATGGTTAAGGCATTTTCCTACGGCAGCGGATCCGTGGAGATTGCCAACGCCATGCAGTACCAGAAAGTGGATTACCTCTGTGTTGCTTATGTCGATGAAGGGATCAGCCTGAGGGAGGCAGGCATCCACCTGCCGATCCTGGTCATGAATCCGGAAGTAACCGGATTTGATCTCATGATTGATCATGAACTGGAGCCGGAGATCTATAATTTCAGAAGCCTGTTTACATTCATCAAGGCCCTTGAAAAGAGAAACCTGGAATCCTATCCCGTTCACCTGAAACTGGAAACCGGGATGAACCGCCTTGGTTTCAAGGAGGATGAACTGGAACAGCTGTTCGAGGTGCTGCAACCCCGCCCCGACATAAGCATCCGGTCTGTTTTCTCGCATCTCGGAGCATCGGATGAGCCAGAATATGATTCTTTCAGCCGGGAACA
>CAZVLG010000206.1:0-4905 GCA_964627835.1 uncultured Bacteroides sp. | reverse complement strand
ACGACGACCTTTGACAGCGACTCACTGAGCGGAGTCACCCCGAGCGGGGAGTACAATGCGGGGGATGACATCAGCGACTTCCTGGTGAACCACTCGCTTCAGGTACAGACGGTTACCTACCACTTCAAGGCAAGGATCCGTGATGACCGGGTAGGCTACAATTTTGGTTATTGTGACCAGGGAGGAGACACTACGCTTGTTATTTACGTAAACCCGACGCCGCGGCTGAGCGTATCCATAGCAGACACCATATATTGCGACAGCAGCAGTTATTTGATTACCATCTCCGATCTCGTCCTGAATGTTGAAGGTTTCAAAGTATATGAACTAACTACAAGCACATCGGATTCAAGGGTGGAAGGTATTCAGGAGAGTGCTGAATATGCTGCCGGCACCGATATCACAGACACATTGATCAATAATACATATTCGTACCAGACCGTAACCTACCATTTCAAGGCAAGGATACGTGATGACAGGCCCGGAACGAACTTTGGATACTGTGACCAGGGAGGAGACACCACTATCGTAATCTACCTGAACCCGACACCTCGTATAACCGTAAGTGCTCCGGATACGCTCTACTGCAACGAGGAACCAGTTGAGTTCACAGTAACAACCAAGACATCCAATGTTATTGGAACAACCGCTTATGATCTGGATCCGACCTATGATGTTGTCAATGTCTCTGGTGTTAGTCCGGCTGTAACGTACGCTATTGAAGATTTCACTGACACGATAATAAACAGCCACAATGATGAAATCAGGGTCGTTGAATACAGATTTAAGCCCAGGATCCTGGATATCAGGCCATCCGGTGTGGATTGTGATTACGGCATTGACACAACAATTCGAATATATGTTGCAGCGACCCTGAACGATTCCTTGCAGAGTGCCAAGGTATGGATTGGTGGTCATGACCTGAGATGTAATGGCATTGACAGTGCAGGTATAAATCTATACAGATGGGGCGGCTTTGGAGACTACCTTCCCACTGGATATAATTATCAATGGGAAGTGAATACTGGAATTGTCCCGACAGACAGGAATCAAACGAACCTCGGTGCCGGAACGTATTTTGTCAGGATATGGGATCAGGAGAATTGTTTCATTGAAGATACGATCGAACTGACCGAACCCGATCTGTTCTTCACACGGTTTGACAGTGTCACCAACAACTTTTGCGGAGGTGGGGCCGAGGCGATCATTCATACCTATGCCGAGGGGGGTGTGCTGGGCTATGACTTCACCTGGACGAAACTATTTGAACCGACTTGGGGGAGCAAGGAACAGAGTCCGACGGGACTTACCAAGGGCATCTATCACCAGGAAGTCTATGATACGAATGGCTGTCATGACAACCTGGATGTCCTGGTGATCGATCCACCGACGATTGAAGTTACCCACAAGATTTCCAGGTATGGCGGTCTCACTTATGATTACCAGATTGCCTGCTACGGGGACAGTAACGGCTTTGTCGAAATAACCCAGGCATATGGGGGGACCGGTGATTTCAGGGACTTCACTTATGAATGGCGTCTCTCACTGGATGATACCATTCCTGCCCTGACAGGCATCCGGATTGACAGCCTGCCGGAAGGCGATTACTACCTTACTGTATACGATACGCTGGGCTGTGAAAATGAATACACCACACCCTATACACTAAGGCAGCCCGCACCGATCATGTTTACCGAAATAGATACTTCGGTGTATGGTGACAGGTATGGCGTCAGTTGCTACGACAGCCTTGACGGACATATTCGGATTACAGATAATGCAGGATTTCCGGACCGAACAAACCGTCAGCATTTCTATACCTGGACCACAACTGATGGACTTGTGGTTGACCAGAGTGCGCAGGATCAGGAGAATCTGCCCATTGGGACCTATTATGTATATGTCAGCGACAGCATACCGGGAGTAAGCAATCATAATTGCGAACTGAGGGATACCTTTACTCTGATTCAGCCCCCGCAAATTGTTCTGCAGGATACCGCATCATATTACAACGGCTATGAAATCACCTGTGCGGACAGTGCGACCGGGTGGATTGCAGTAGATGTAAGCGGGGGATTTTACCATGCCCAGGATCCATATGCCTATGAATGGACTCACCTGTCCAGCGGAACAACCCTTACCCAGGATACGGACTCTGTATCTGCATTGATTTCCGGTATGTATCAGGTTACGGTCTCAGACTCGCTCGGGTGTCAGCGGAGCTGGACCTTCCAGATGGATGAACCCGAACAGTTGACCGCGTACTGGCAGCCGGTCGATTATAACGGGGTGGATGTTTCCTGTTATCATTTCAGCGACGGGGAGGTCGATACAACCATCATCATAGGTGGCGTTGAGTCTTATGCCTACAACTGGTCAAGGGCGAGTGATGGATGGAACCAGACCGTTGCGCAGCCCGGGGGACTAACCGCGGATGTTTACACCCTGCAGGTAACTGATGCTAACGGTTGTTTGACTTATTACAGCGACACACTCCGTCAGCCCGAATCATTGATCATTGGAACAATCACCACTCAACGACCCTCATGTAACGGGGCATGGAACGGGAAGATCTGGACCGATACGATATTGGGAGGGACTCTACCCTATACCATAAGCTGGGATACCCCCAACAATGCCAGTACCAAGGATGTTGACAGCCTGCCGCAGGGTCGCTATACCATTATCGTACTTGATGTAAACAACTGTCTTGCCATGGATAGTACGGTTGTAGATGAACCAGAACAGCTTGTGCTTACTATCGATACCATATCCCTGGATATGTACAACGAACGGATGATCCGCTGCTACGGTGAAACCAATGCGGTCCTCGGTTCGACCGATCCCGACGGCGGCACACGCCCGTACAATTATGAATGGTTTTATTACAATAACGGCTGGAACCTGTTCAGTACGGACAGTATTGTAAGGAACCGGCCCACCGGGCTCCACAGGGTTGTCCTGTCCGATTACTTCAACTGTGCAGATACCGCAGAAGTTGTAGTCATACAACCCGAAAACCTCAGGTCTCAGTCCTACGTCTCGGATGCGCTTTGCTTCAATGAGACTACCGGATCTATTGATTTCTATATGGCTGGAGGAACCGCTCCTTATCAGATTCGCTGGCTGAATGGTGAGACTGAATCAAGGATCACCGACCTTATGGCCGGGGATTATTACGTGGTGGTACAGGATACCAATGGTTGCGTTTACGATACTACGATCGTGGTTGAGGAGCCGGACTCCTTACGGGTGGACCCGATCCCTCTGGATCCTGGCTGTCCTGACTCATATAACGGGTCCATCGAAATATCTCCTTCTGGTGGTACGCCGCCCTATTTCATCACCTGGGCAGACGGACCATCCGATTACATTCGTACTGAACTGGGACCTGACCTGTACGTTGTAGAGGTCATGGATGATCATTTCTGTACCACGCATGATTCGATTATCCTGATCTCAGATGCTGAGAGTTGCCTGGAAATTCCGACTGCATTCACTCCCAACGCAGATGGCATTAACGACCATTGGATTGTGGAGGGAATGATCTATTATCCGGAGGCTACCATGCGAATCTACAACCGCTGGGGCGAGCTAATTTATCATACGAAAGATTATGTTGATCATCCCTGGGATGGTACTTATAAGGGACTTAAAGTGCCGGTTGATTCCTATCACTTCATCATAAGCTTTACCAATGGGAACAAGGAAATAACCGGCTATGTAACAATAATAAGATAATTGATTGAAATAAGTTGAGAATCCTGACCTGGGTCATATTATTCCTTTCGCTTGCGCTGACGACAAGGGCACAGCAGATGCCGCTTTACAGCCAGTATGTCATGAACAGGTACCTTCTCAACCCGGCCATTACAGGCTACGATGGGTATACATCCTTTAACCTGACTGCGAGGCAGCAGTGGCTGGGGATCAAAGGTGCCCCGGCAACCCGGTCTGTTAGCGGACAGACGAGATTGTTGAGGAAAAGCCATGTGGTGAAGACGCGTTCGATAAACAACCGCAGCCTGCAACCCAGTACAAAGGGGCGTGTGGGACTCGGGGGCTTTATTTATAACGACCGGAACGGGGCGGTTGAGCGCACCGGTCTTCAGGCTTCCTATGCATACCATATTTTTGTGAAGGAAACCCAGTTTTCCTTCGGCCTGTCCGCAGGGATTTTTCAGTTTAAGATCCACGAAGACGACCTGACTTTCGCGGATGATGATCCTTTTGCCGCCAGCATTAAAAAAGTCACCTATGTTCCCGATGCAAACCTTGGCTTCTACGTGTCAGATCCAAGGTATTATGCAGGAATTTCCGTAAACCAGCTGTTCCAGTCTTACCTGCGGATAGGCAACAGGCAATTCGAGGAATACAAAATGGTGCGCCATTATTACCTGACGGGAGGCTACCGTTTCGAATTGAGGAATAAATATGTACTTGAGCCTAACCTGCTTTTCAAGGCTACCGAAAGGAAAGCCTTCCAGCTGGACCTGGGTGCAAGGATCGAGTATAATAACGATTACTGGGGGGGACTGGTGTTCAGGACCAATGGAACCCTGATCGTGCTTGCCGGAGTTAGGATTAAACAGCTCTATATAGGATACTCATTTGACTACATGCTGTCATCCATCCAGAAACACACTTACGGGTCTCATGAAATTGTACTCGCCCTTAAACTGGGAGACAATGCACGGCGATACCGCTGGCTGAACCGCTATTGATCTGCGGCATCCAAATCTTTTCCGGCAGTCTGATCCTTCCTTGTCCTCTGCCTGATTTCCCATCCGATGGCTCCCAGGAAAAAAATGAACAAAAGGTACGAACTGGCAGATGCAATTTTTCTGCCGGTATAATAAGATTCCGGTTCAAACCGGAATTCGACGATGTACTCTCCCGGGGGAA
>CAZVLG010000205.1:0-2883 GCA_964627835.1 uncultured Bacteroides sp. | reverse complement strand
TTACCTGTTCCTGTATATTGTCAGGCTGCTTGCCCCGATCGCGATTGCCATTGTATTTCTGAACGGGATAGGAATAATAAACTTTTAAGCAGATGGTATGTTCAGGAGGCTGCTCAGGGAATACTTTTCGCTTTCCCGCGGCGAAAGACGCGGCCTCCAGGTCCTTCTTCTTCTGATCATCCTCGGGCTGGCGTTCAGGGGATTTTTGCCCCGGCTGGTACAGCTCCGGGATAAGGATTTAACCGCGGCCGAGCAGGAGTTTGCTGCATTCCAGGATTCCCTTCATCGAATGGATTTCCATCCTCCCGGAACGGATCGTTTGCCTTCCGCTGAACTTTTTCCATTTGACCCCAATATCGCTGGACTGGATGAGCTGGTCAGGCTGGGCATTCCATCCCGGACGGCCAGGATCCTTATCAATTACCGGGCAGCCGGCGGGGAATTTGCCTGTGATTCCGACCTGCTCAGGGTGTATGGCATGCAGCCCGAGTTATTCAGCAGGCTGAAGCCTTACATCCGGATGGAACAGAAGGGCGGGCCGGATGCACCACCGGGCGGATCTGCCACCGCGGCTCCCGGCCCCGGGGAGTGGTCCACCGTCCCCGGTACCCAATCCCATGCTCTTCACGGCAAGGGTACTGAGGCGTTTGAACTGAATACGGCGGACTCGCTGCAACTTATATCGGTCTATGGGATTGGTCCCATATTCGCCCATCGTATCATCCGGTACAGGGACCTGCTGGGGGGATTCTGCAGGCTTGACCAGCTCCTGGAAGTATACGGGCTCGGTCCACTGCAAATGGAATCCCTTGCCCGCTGCAGCTACATCGATACCAGCCGGCTCAGGAAACTGGACCTGAACCGGCTGGATGCCGGGTATCTCTCGAAACATCCCTATCTTGACCAATACCATGCCGATGCACTGGTGTTTTATCGCGAACAGACCGGCGGATTCCGGTATCCGGCCCAGGTAATCGAAAACCGGCTCCTGCCTGATTCTGTTTTCCTCAGGATCTTTCCTTACCTGTATGCCGGCCGATAAGGGAGGAAGGGAAACCTGGAGGGCAGCTTCCGCTTTGCCCGTTCAGCGGGGGATCAGGTTTTTTTAGATCTTTTTAACACTAATTTACTGGATTTCTTCCCCGTTTTTTTGTAAATTACCTATTGAGCCACAAATCAGGTCTACAAGATTAAGTCTCTGACCGACAGTACATTTAATTAAAAATCAATCGAAAAACGACACTAAATTTTGTGCGTATGAAATTTTTATGAATTTTTTTGAATAATGGATTACTATTTATAAATTTGCCGCTCAATAATTTAAAGGATAGGAGAATATCATGATCGTTGTTCCAATTAAAGAAGGTGAAAATATTGAGCGCGCTTTAAAAAAGTTTAAAAGAAAATTCGAGAAGACGGGGACCATTAAGGAATTACGGGGGCGCCAGGCCTATGTAAAGCCCTCCGTAAAAAAGAGGCAGACGAAAAAGCGTGCCATGTATATCCAGAAACTCCAGGAGCTGGAAGATTAGGAATACTGTAAGCTCCGACCCGCCACGCTTCGCTGATCAACCCTTATTTTGTTGCCGGTTTTCTTGAAGCCGATTCCCATCATACTTTATGAATTATAACGAATCCTTTCTGGATTATCTCCGGTTTGAAAAAAGGTATTCAGATCATACTATTCTCTCCTACAGGACTGATCTGGGACAGTTTGAAGGATTTTTCAAGGAACAGGGGGGCGGGTCCGACCACACGCAGGCGGATGCCAGGTTCATCCGGTCCTGGGTGATCCATTTGATGGAATCCGGGCAGAGTGCCCGCACCGTGAATCGCAAGATTTCAACCTTGAAAAGCTTTTATAAGTTCCTGATGCGCGAGCAGCATATACAAAAAAACCCGATGGACAAGGTTCTGAGTCCGAAATTAAGCAAGAAGCTGCCTTCCTTCGTGGAAGCCGACAAGATGGACCTTTTGCTGGACGAATATGATTTCGGCGATGATTTCAGAGGGATCCGGAACAGGCTCGTCATTGAATTATTGTACATCACCGGCATGCGGCAGGCAGAACTGATCAGCCTGGAAGACCGAGATATCGATTTTTTCGAACTGAATATCCGGGTGACCGGGAAGCGCAATAAGCAGAGGATCGTTCCCTTTGACAGGGCTTACCTGGATGTGATGAAGCACTACATGGAACTGCGCGACGAAGCATTCCCCCTGCGGGAATCGCCGAAGCTTCTGCTGACCGACAAAGGCAAAGCCCTGTACCCGAAATTTGTTTACAAGGTCGTCCATTCCTACCTGCGGTTCGTCACGACCATGGAACATAGGAGTCCCCACATACTGCGCCACACATTCGCCACCCATATGCTGAACCGGGGGGCGGACCTGAATGCCATAAAGGAGATACTGGGTCATGCAAACCTGTCGGCGACCCAGGTGTATACCCATAACACATTTGAAAAATTAGTTACTATATATAAACAAGCTCATCCGAGGGCATAAAAGAGGAATCAATATGGATATCAAAATTCATTCAATCCGGTTTGATGCAGATACCAGGCTGCTTGATTTTATCAATGCGAAGGTCCTGAAACTGATCCAGTTTTTCGATGACATTATAGGTGCCGAGGTGTTCTTAAGACTGGACAAATCGCAGGATCTTGAGAACAAGGTTGTGGAAATCAGACTTACATTACCCGGAAGTGAGCTTTTTGCCAAGAAGCAAAGCAAGACATTTGAGGAGTCGACCGACCTCTCCGTAGAGGCCCTGAGAAGGCAGATCATGAAGCACAAGACGAAACTCAGGAGGGCCTGAAATAAAGCCCGCATTTTTTTGTGTTATAAATAAAATATTTATACATTTGCGAACCGATTTTC
>CAZVLG010000204.1:0-4841 GCA_964627835.1 uncultured Bacteroides sp. | reverse complement strand
ATCGATAGTCCCTTTAAATACTCGAAAAGGATGTTAAAAAAGCCGCCTTACATCGGGAAGCGATGTAGCGGCGTTTTAATATCCTTGGAGGGTAAACGAAAAAAGGGCCGAATCAATTTGTTTTGAGACGGCCCCTTTTTTTTAGTTCCTGTACCCGGCCATCCGGGCAGGCATGTACAAACCGGGTAATGATCTGCAGGCGCCGCTTAAAAGAGTTTTAAGATCAGGTCAACGACCCTGCAGGAATAGCCCCATTCATTATCGTACCAGGACAGGACCTTAACCATTTTTCCGTTCACCATGGTACTGAGGGAGTCGAATATGCTGGATGCGGGATTGCCGATTACGTCGACCGATACGATGGGGTCTTCGGTGTATTCAAGGATGCCTTTCATGGGGCCTTCAGCAGCGGCTTTCATGGCAGCATTGACTTCCTCGATCGTCACCTCCTTCTGGAGAACGGCAACCAGGTCGACCAGGGAGCCGGTCGGGGTGGGAACCCTGATGGCCAGCCCGTCCATTTTACCTTTCAGTGCGGGAATGACTTTCCCGACAGCTTTAGCGGCGCCCGTTGTTGTCGGGATCTGTGATACGGCCGCGGAGCGGGCCCTTCTCAGGTCGGAATGGGGGGCGTCCAGGACCATCTGGTCATTGGTATAGGAGTGGATGGTGGTCATAAACCCCTGCTCGATGCCGAAGGAGTCATTCAGCACCTTGGCAACGGGTGCCAGGCAGTTGGTTGTACAGGATGCATTGGAGACACAGTGGTCCTCCGGCCTGAGGTCGTCATCGTTCACCCCCAGGACGATCATATTGTCGATCTGGTCCTTGGCGGGGACGGTGAGGATAACTTTCTTGGCCCCGTTCTTAAGATGGTCGCCATAACCGCCTTTTGGACTTTCCTTTTCCCTGAAGACGCCGGTGGACTCGATGACCACGTCGGGCGTCTCGGCCCAGCCAATTTCGGAGGGGTTGCGGTCGGCCGTTACCCTGGTCTTTTTCCCGTTTACAATGAGGGATTCGTCATCAAAGGTTACCTTCCCCTGAAACCTGCCCTGGGTGGAATCATATTTCAGGAGATGGGCCAGTGTTTTGGTATCCGTAATGTCGTTGATCCCGACAATATCCAGTTCGGGATGCTCGAGTGCGATCTTGTAGACGGTTCTTCCGATTCTGCCGAATCCGTTGATTGCAACTTTAATTTTAGCCATGATTATACGCTTATTAGGTGGTTAATCTTTTATAAGAAATGCAAACTTATATATTCTTTTGGAAATCGAGAAATCCATTGATTATTTATGATCAGAAGCCGAGATCATCCTCGTTGACGATCCCCCTTGCATCGACGATTTTCCCGAAACGGTAGCTCACGGAAAGTGTAAGGAAGAAAAAATTATTCTTCTCGGTGGCCATGATCTCCATCCGTTTCGGGAAGAGATCGAGGCTGACTGCCGTTTCAATGGCGTGAATATTGATGTCGCTGGTACTGTATTCGAAGGACATCCCGAACCTGCCGTATGCTCCGGGCATGACGGAAATTTCATTCAGTCCCTTGAAAAAAGAAGCCCTTCCGAATATAGTATGGTTTGCGGCAGCATTGAACTTTTCCTCGACCCATTTATCCTCGCCTTCCCCGTATTTAAGCACCTCGTAATAGATGGGTTTCAGGACCCCGATTGTGGGACCAACAGAAAAATACCTGCGGATGGAGATGCCGCCGCGGTCGATTTTCCGGAAGATCTCATTCTGTTTGCCCCATCCGCCCCTGAAGTTTATGAACAGGTTGGTCTTGCCGAAGATGTAACTGCGGTTGTTGTAATAGGTATTGGTGATCTTGACTTCCTTGGGATGCTTGATGTTTGCAAAATCGATCTCGTAAATGGTCTTTTTTCTGGCATTCAGACGTTTTGCATAGCGGCCGCTCACTCCCCAGCCATTCGAATTCAGCAAAAATCCAACTGATTTTTCATTCCTGTAAAATATCCTTGGATTTTCCAGAATGTCCCCCTGGGCCAAAAGTGAACCTCCCGCCAGTAGGAAAAGCCATATGCCCAGAATCCGTTTCACGCCCCTTATAAGAAATTAATCGTGTGGGAATTAATACGGGACATTAAGCATTGTCTAATGTCCCGTGTAAAGTGTCATATGAATGTTTGGACCAGGTCTCTGAACAGAACCCGGGTACTGACACCAAGATGCTTGGCATGGCTGTGTATCTGCTATCCTCTCTCAGCCTGCTCGGTATCGGCTTTTGCGTAGGCCGGACAGATTTTTTTATTGCATGAGACGGATAAAAGTGCCAGAGCGAGTACTATCAGGACCAGTACAACTTTTGCCTTCTTCATATGTATTGAAATTAATTTCACACTTGTTAACCGCTAAATTTACAATTTTTTTTTAATAAGCGACTGTTATATGATTGTTAAAAGCAAGATAAAAAAAAGCCGTCCCATCCGGATTTCCGGAAACGGGACAGCCTTAAAACGATGCAAATCTTCTGATTATTGCCAGTCAGGGAACCTTCCGGGTGTCCACGGAGCCCCTATGGCATCCAGTTCATTATCCATTCCCCTGACCGCTTCGTCGATCGATCTCAGTTTTGCCAGAACCGCGGGGAACTCTTCGGCAAGGATGGCGTAACTGTCCAATTGGGTCCGGGTTGTACCGGAAGTGCTTCGGTATGTAGCATATATGATTGCCCGGAGCCGGGTGTTCAGGGGAACGTCTGTCGGCGGTATTTCCTCGCTGCTCGCCTTTGCCTCGGGTCCTTCGAATTCATAGACGATGTCCTCCAGTTCCTTTTCAGCCTTGATGGCCCTCTGCATCATTTCCCCGGGGGTCCCGGCGGTGTTGTGCAGGGTCTGCTTGATCAGCACCACCTTCTTCTGAAGCTCAGCCGTGAAATTCTGGGCTGCGTTCATGGCGCCGGCCAGTTCGGCGACCTGGGACTGGAATGCTGCTACTTCTGCCCTGTCTTCCGCCGGAAGCGTTGCCAGGTTCAGTGATTCGGCATTAAATGGCACAGCCGCGGCGAGTTCCTTGATTCCCTCACGCGTAACCATGGACATGCTCACGCTGTATCTGCCCGGCATGACCGGCATTCCGCCCATGCGGTAACGTCTTCCGGACTCTTCCGGACGAGCCACAGGGGTGAATTTTTCTGTCTGGGGACTTACGGGCATGTGGGATGGATACCTGAGGTCCCAGGTTATCCGCTGGATCCCCTTCTTTGCATTGGCCGTCAGTTTTCGTATCTCATTCCCGCTTTCATCCTTTATGCTGAAAACCAGGTAGGGGGCGATTTCTTCCTTCTCCAGGCGGAGTTGCTCGATCGTCGGCTGGGGAATCGGCTTCTTATCCTTGAAGAGTTTCTTCTCCGTTTCCTGCCTGGCCTTTTTCAATGTTTTGGGCACATCCTTCAGATAGTAGGTAAAGCTGGCTCCATAGTCCGGGTTTTCAGCCGCGTAGAAGTTCGACCCCTGCCCGTATTTACCGCCGGTCTGAACGAACATCTTTGCATCTTTGACCGGGAAGATCAGTGCATCCTGCTCCAGCATTTCTTTTTTGAATTCACGCAGGGGACTGTAATCATCAAGGATGTAGAATCCGCGCCCGAAGGTGGCAATGACCAGGTCTTTCTCGCGCTGCTGGATCTCAATGTCCCTCACAGCCACCGGAGGGATGCCGGATTTCAGGGCCACCCATTCTTTTCCACCGTCAACGGAAAAATAAATGCCGAACTCAGTTCCCACGAACAGCAGGCCGGGATTAACAGGATCCTGCTGGATGGTCCATGCCGGACCGTTCTCAGGCAGGTTGCTGCTGATGGAGGTCCAGGTCTTCCCTTTGTCCGCACTCTTCAGCACATAGGGTTTGAAATCGTCGCGTTTGTGGTTGTTGAAGGTAGCGTATACCAGGTTTTCGTCAAACCTGTCGGCCAGTACATCACTTACATAGGTATTGGCCGGCACACCCGGGAAGCTCTTGACCTGCGACCAGTTTCCGCCCGCATTTTCAGTAACGGAAATTACCCCGTCGTCGGTCCCCACATAAAGCAGGTCTTCCTTTACGGGCGATTCTACCAGGGAAACCGCCATTCCGTAGAGGGAGGTGGAAACGTCTTTGGCCACGGCATCGTAGCTCCAGTAATGTCCCATTACAGGCCAGGTATTCCGGTCAATCCGGGCGGTAATGTCATCGCTGATCACCTTCCAGGTATTTCCCCGGTCCTCGCTCCGGAAGATCTTGTCGGCACCCATGTACAGGCGGGAGCCTTTGTGGGGACTTACAATCAGGGGTGTGTCCCAGTTCCATTTATAGGTTTGCTCGTCTTTCCGGGGCTGGGGCTTGATATAGGTGCTCTCGCCGCTCTTGCAGTCGTAGCGGGCCACGTTGCCATACTGTGATTCACAGTAAACGATGTTGGGATCGTCCGGATCAACCGCCACCCAGAAACCATCTCCCCCGTGGATGGCTTTCCATTCCTCATTGGTGACACCGGCACTGCTCGTGTTCATGGACGGGCCGGCCAGTGTGTTGTTGTCCTGGGTACCCCCGTACACATAGTAAAAGGGAAGGTCATTATCGACCATGACACGGTAAAACTGGGTGACCGGGAGATTCTGTTTGAAATCCCATTGCTGGCCGGCGTCAAAACTTTCGTAGACACCGCCATCTCCCCCGATGATCAGGTGTTCGGAGTCGGCGGGGTCGATCCACAGGGCATGGTCGTCAACATGGCGCTGTTCGGCGCTGATGTTCGTCCAGGTTTTTCCCCCGTCACGGCTCACCTTGGAATAGGTCTCCATGGAATAAACCACATCCACATAATTCGGATCGCA
>CAZVLG010000203.1:0-3707 GCA_964627835.1 uncultured Bacteroides sp. | reverse complement strand
ACGGATGAAGAGAGGAAGAAAATGATAGGAATTATCAGTGACTCAGCTAATCAAACCTACTACCTTCTTGACAACCTGCTGAACTGGTCCAGGTCACAGAGAGGAAAGCTCAGTTTTAATCCTCTGATGACCAATGTTGTCAGTTTGATAAACGATAAAATAGATCTGTTGAATTATCAGGCAGCAAATAAAAATATTCTTATTGAATTTGAATGTGCATCAGAAGAAATTATGCTGGAGATCGATGCAGACCTTATGAATGTGGTGATACAGAACCTGCTCAGCAATGCAATTAAATTTACTCATTCGAATGGAAAAATTCAGGTGAATTGTAAAACTGAAGACAACCACATAATTATCTCTGTCAGAGACAACGGTATCGGGATATCAGAAGATGATATCAAAAAACTGTTCAGGCAAGATATTCACTTCTCATCCAGGGGAACTGACAATGAAGTAAGTACCGGACTTGGCCTGTTAATTTGCAAGGATTTTGTCGAAATGCACCATGGGAAAATATGGTTGGAGAGTGAATTGAATAAAGGATCTGAATTTTTCATTAGCCTTCCTGTTACACAGACTTAGTTTTGTTCGTATGTGCCTGTCATACTGCGCCTGGTCAGGCATGATTAAAGGTTAGTGTTTACCTTTTAGAAGGTAAGTAAAACATGAAACGATTTCACTCGGCATATTGTAAAAAAAGTTACCAATTTTGAAAACAAGCGCAAAAAGCAGTAACTTGTTGTAAGCAAAATAGACGTATTGCGAATAGGGTTGTGGTTTAGCAGGTGGTTGGGAGCTTTAAGCTAGGTCTAATGTTCTGATAATGAGGATGGAATTAAGAAAGGTTCCGTTCCCCCTCTCCGCATCACGAACACTGCCGCATTGGGTATGCGGCCAAAAACGTAAACATCACATGGGAAAATTTAATCTGAGACCGGGACAAGAACACTCCCGGCGCAACTTTCTTCGACAAGCCGGCATCAGCACGGCTTTGTTAGCGGGACTGCCGGCCTTCGCCTCCTCAGGCGAGAAAAAGAAGCCGGATGAAAAGGACATTCAGGATTTTTTTGCTCCGGGGGATATTACCCTTTTTCAGGGAGATTCCATCACCGATGCCCTGAGGGATAAAAAGGACGAATCCCCCAACCGTGGCCCATCCTTCGGGATGGGATATGCCTATATCATCGCGGCAGGCCTGCTTAAGGAACTGGCCGTCAAGGAGCTGACCTTCTATAACAGGGGTATCAGCGGGAACAAGGTTTACCAGCTTGCCGAACGCTGGCAGAAGGATTGCCTGGAGCTGAAGCCGGATATTGTTTCCATCCTTATCGGGGTGAATGATTACTGGCATATGCGACAGGGAAGGTACGAAGGCACCCCGGAAATTTATGAAACGGATTACCGGGAATTGCTGAACCGCACCAGAAAGGAATTACCAGGGGCGAAACTGGTTATCTGTGAGCCATTCATACTGGCAGGTACGAGTGCGGTGGATGAATCCTGGCTGGAGCCTTTCAGCCGATACCAGGAGATTGCCAGCCTCCTTGCAGGGGAGTTCGAAACCATATGGGTGCCCTTCCAGAAAGTATTCAATGAAGCCCTGAAGCTGGCTCCGGGATCCTACTGGCTCTATGACGGCGTACACCCAAGTATGGCGGGTTCCAGGCTTATGGCTGATGCCTGGCTGAAGTCACTGCTTACCTGAGGCCCTGCCGGGGATGCAGCAGTCTGTCAATCTGCTCTTTTCCGGTAGTAAGCTGCCTTCTCCTCATCCTCCAGCCGGGTGTAAATATTGGCCAGGTAACCGGCATATTCGGGCTTGGGATACCTGCTGTAGAGTTTCAGGAAGTAATCGCGTGATTTCCTGAAATCCGCGTTCACCTGTTTAAATGCTTCCAGCAGGATGGCGTACTGTTTATGTGTCCGGTTCTCTTTATAGGCCTTCATCTGGTACAGGTAGGTATTTTCCGCCTTCCAGTAGAAAGATTCTGCAAACCAGCTCAAAGCATGCTCATTGCCGGCATCCCTGGCCAGTATCCTTCCGGCAAGCGAATCGCATACCCGGTCTTTTTCCTGCAAACGGTTCAGTTGAAGGTAGATCTGAAGGCTGGTAATGTTTTCCCTCGCTGTGCTGTCAAGACCTGTCCAGAGTTCCTCGGCCAACGAAAAATCCTCGCTTTCCAAACAGGTCTGGAACAACCTTTCACGTACGGCTTTTATATCAGTCCCCTCGGGATATTTATCCTGGTAGGCTTCCAGGGCAGAGATCTCTTTTGACAGGTTGTCCAGGATCCGGTAATTCCTGGCAAGATACAGGTACAGTTGTTCGTCCGAGTATTCCTGTTCCTGTGCTTTCAGCAGGTACTGCAGGGATTTATCGTATTCTTCGAGTTCGAATGCAGCCATGCCGGCCACAGTATAAGTCTTGCCGGGCGCCTGCCGGCCTTTTCCCTCTGCCTCGGCAATGATCTGCTCCGTATTGTCCAGGGCCCTGTGGAAGTCGCCGTAGAGGTATGCTGCTTCCCCGGCATTCGTCATCTCCATATACCGGCCACCCGCACATCCGGCCAGGAACAGCAGGGATAATGCTCCGATGGTGAATAAACTCGCTTTCATTTTTATCTGATTTTTATACCGGAGGGCAAATATAACCATTTAACCCGAGGGAGGGAGTCCGATATCCCTCCCGGCACCGTGCCGGTGATCAATGGTATTTCCGGATCTTGCCCTTGACCAGGAAAAGCTGCCTGATATCTGTCTTGCTTACTTCGATGGGGTCCGCCCCGTTGTTGGAGGGTATGAGCAGCAAGGTTTCGGGATTATTTGAGTTTTTGATAAAACGAAGCACATTGATCCTGTCGGTAATAATAATATAGGGCAGTCCATAGATATAAGTATTCCGGTCCACAATGTCCGCCAGCACGATCTCTCCCGGCTGGAAATCCGGTGACATTTCCTCGCCGAAAACCTCGAGGGCAATGTCGCATTCCAGGAAGGATTCGATTCGTACAATATGCGCCGGACGTGCATTCTGACAATTCAGCAATTCCCTGAATTCTCCTTCAATGGTGCTTCCGAAAGTCTTGATCATCTTGTTCAGGGTATCCGGAGGGATGTAATCGCCTGTTTTTATTTTGGTCATCATGGGAAGCTGGTTGTAACGTATCCACTCCGGGTTGACTTCAGGAAAGGCTTTCAGGTATTTATTGATAAGTGGATCGGACGGGGACTCATTTTCATAGAAAAACTTGCGGAGTTCTTTTTCGGGCACCTCCAGCTTCTGGGCTGCCTCGTTCAGGGTGATGGCGTATTTCCGGTGGATATGTGAAAGCCTGTCATTGATATTCGGGAAGGAATCTTCCGCGATGGAGAAAATCTGTCCCTGTCCCGCAATCAGCCATCGGACATTGAGTTGCGGGTAGCGTGTAAGTATCCTGAAAATAACATCGTAGCTGGGGCTGCGCTTGGGATTATTAATGATGTTGGTTATCGTGGAATTGTTCTTTAAACCAATTTTCTTGGAAAAGGAGTTTTTGTTCAGTCCTAATTCCTTAATTAAGAGTGCGATTCTTTCTCCAATGTTGGGCATGTTCTTCCGGGATTTTTGGCCAGCCGATCAGGTTCGATAAGAAATAAACATCATACTTTCAAAAGACAGTAAAATTATGATATATTTGTATCTCAAAGTTACGAAAAACATTTAC
>CAZVLG010000202.1:0-4214 GCA_964627835.1 uncultured Bacteroides sp. | reverse complement strand
GTAGTGAGGGAAACATCATAAACACCAAGTTCGGTATAGAGATGCGAAGTGTCTTTCACATCTGCAGTCGTGCCATCACCGAAATCCCAGAGATAACGCGTGCCGTGCTTGGAAAAATTAAAGACCTTGGCAGGCTGGTCGGGCAGCATGACCAGGGAAGGTTCCACGACGAAGTCTGCAACGGGCAGCACAAAAACCTGGAATTCATGGAACGCAAAATCCTCTCCCCCCTCACCCTTCGCGGTCAGCTTTACCTGGAAATAGCCGGCTTCATTAAAGGTATGGGTCGGTTCAAAGGCTGTCGAGGTACCGCCATCGTCAAATTCCCAGAGGTATTCTTCTCCGTAGACCGAATTATTCGTAAAGGAAACATCCAGGGGAAGGCAGCCCGTGTCCACATCCGGAACAAAATCGGCGATCGGCAGGGGCGGAAATATCTTGATCCAGTGCACCAGGGAATCAGAACACTGCGCATTGGAAACCTTCAGTTGTATGTTAAACTCACCCCAGTCAGTATACGTATAAGACCCGGGGTCTTCCTGGGTGGAAATATTCCCGTCATCAAAGTCCCATTCAAAGTTCCAGCTTCCCTCGATGGTCTCGTTTATTATGGAAACAGTCGAACTCGGGTAATACTGGTAAATGGGAGTATAGCTGAATTTGGCCTCCGGTGACGGATAAACCGTGACCTGATGTACCATGGTGTCGCCACAGCCGTATTCGGAATATCCCCTGAGTTCCACATCAAAGACCTTGTCGGACTGTTCCTGGTTTACGAAGGTATGCGAAGGATCGCTCACATAGCTTGCCGTCCCGTCCCCGAAATCCCATTCATAACTCGATGACCTCAGTGATGTATTGCTGAACTGCGAGTTATAGGGGGAACAGCCTGCGGAATCCCGCTGGAAATCGACGGAAACACTTGGATAAATCGTTAGGTTCTGGGTTGCGTAATCGGTACATCCGTTAGCGGATGTCGCTGTAAGACGCAGCTGGCGAACCCGCACGGCTGCCTGGTTGTTGACATAGCTGTGGGTCACCGTGGATAAATCCGTTGTTGTGACTGGCGTTGAACCATCGCCAAAAGTCCAGGTATAGCTGTCACCGGTCTCAGAAAGGTTCTGGATGGTAACATTGAGAGGAGAACAATCCACCGTTTTGTCCACATCGAACTTTGCCTTGGGTGCAGGGTACACGGTTATCTGGGCGTACAGTGAATCGCGGCAGAAGTTTTCCGAGATAGAAGTAAGCTTGACATTGAACACGGAATCCTGGTTGCTGTCGTTGATGAAGGTATGCGTGGGACTTGCCAGGATCGAGGATTTGCTGTCATTAAAATCCCATCGGTATTCGGCAGCCCCCAGGGAAGCATTGGTGAAGGAGACCTCCAGTGGCTGGCACCCCTCTGTTATACTGGAGAATCCGGCCTGGACCGTATGGTGTACCGTAACCTGCTTCGCCAGGTAGGAGGTGCAGCCCTGGGGACTCGTGACCGTAAGCTGGATCGGATAAATGGCCGAGTTCACGGTACTGCTGTTTGTGAACTGGCGGGTAATCGGAGCCGTGCTGGTTGTCACCAGCGGAGTTCCGCCAAAGGACCATGCATATTGCTGTCCGTTTACCGAGGAATTATAGAAAGTAACATCGGCCGGGGAGCACTGGGAGGCATATTCGATTGAAAAATCCGCATCCACATACGGGTGGACCACGATGGGCACAAAAAATGAATCATAGCAGGTCTGGACATTCATGGCCATGAGCCTGACATTGAAAACCGTATCGTTCAGGCCGAAGTTCTCGAACGACATGGAGGGATTGGCCTGGGAGGAGGACTGGCCGTTGTCGAAATCCCAGCTGTAAGTGATCGCGCCCGCTGAATTGTTCGTGAAATTAACCACCACCGGATGGCAGCCCTCGTCAACATCGACGGAAAAATCAGCCTCGACTACAGGCATGACCGTGATGTCCTTTGTCTTAACCGAGGGACAACTCTGTGAATTCAGCACCGTAAGGACCACCTGGTTGGTTACCGGCAGAGTCGTGGAAGGGTTGGTAAACCAGTGGGTAACCGGGTTACTGTTGGCCACCGTGGTATCGCTGCCGTCGCCAAAATCCCAGTGATAACTCACACCGCCGACCGAAATGTTATCGAATGTAACATTATAGGGTGTGCAGACCGTCCCCTGGCTGAAGGTGAAATCCGATTTAACATAGGAATATACCGTTATAGCCACCTCGGAGGTATCGGTACAATCCTCATCCGTAACAGCGATGAGTTTTGATGTAAAAGTAGTATCGCTCAGGCCGAAATTCTGGAAAAGATGAACAGGATCCAGCTGGTCGGAGGACCCGCCATCCCCGAATTCCCAGAGGAAGGAGGTGGCCGAGGCGGTGGACTGGTTGGTAAAGCTTACCTGCAACTGGTTGCACCCGGCAGTAACATCCTGTGTGAACTGGGAGGTCACTTCCGGGAAGACCGTGATGTTCCGGGTCATGGTATCGGTGCAGCCGTCCGTATTCTCCACGACCAGGTTCAGGTAGTTCGTAACGGCTGAGGGACCGCTGTTCTGGTAAAGATGCGTCTGGGTTGGCGCCCCTGAGGTTGATGGAGGGGAACCATCGCCCCAATCCCATTCATACCCCGAAATGGCACCTTCCGATGCATTTTGCAGGACCACCTGGAAAGGTGCGCATCCCTGGAATTCATCCACTGAAAACTCGGAGTGTATGTACGGATGTACACGTATGGTCTGGTATGAGGTATCCCGGCAGAGATTCGGTGTCGTGCTTACCAGCCGGGCCAGGTAATCCGCATTTACCATGGTCATGTTCTCATAGGTATGGGCCGGATGCGTTGAAGAGGCGGATCCGCCGTCACCGAAATTCCATTCGAACATTGTTGCCGTAGCGGTGGACAGGTTCGTAAAATTCACCTCAATCCCATGGCATCCACTGGTGTTATCCTGGGTGAAGGCCGAATTGACTTCCGGATATACCGATATCAGCCGGCTGACTGTATCCGTGCATCCACGGGTATTGTTTTTTACCACCAGGCGCAGGTCATGCTGGGTTGGTGCGGCCGTTGCATTATTGTAAGTATGGCTGAACGTGGCTGCCGAGGTGCCGGAACTGGACCCGTCCCCGAAGGTCCATTCGTATTCTTCGATGTATCCCGCTGAATTATTGTCTATGCTGATGATCAGCGGCGAACAGCCCTGGAAGGTATCGATGGCATAGGCCGCTTCGATGTAAGGGTAGACAGAGATATCCGTTTCAAAGGTATCGGAGCAGAAAAACGGGGATATGGCCACCATTTCTACGTGGTAAATGCTGTCGGCCATGCCCTGGTTCAGGTAGGTATGGGTAACATCGGTAGTATTGGCCGAGTTCCCGTCACCCAGGGTCCATTTATACCGGTCCGTATTCCCCGTGGATGTATTTGTGAAGTTCACGGTAACCGGGTGGCAGCCCTGGGAGACATCGTTTGTAAAGCTTGCAGTTATTTCCGGCCGCACGATGATGTCCCTGCGGAATTCACTGACACAGCTCTGGCTGTTCCAGACCAGTAATTGAATGGTCTTGGTCTCCACCGAATCAGTAGTGTTGTCAAATGTCCGCTTAAACACGGCGTTCGTGTCATAAACATATGGATTGCCCGGATCATGAAAGTCAAAATCCCATTGAACGTTGTATATGCTGGACATATCCACACCGAAGGACTGGTTGTCGAAGGTAACAGTATCCGGTGCACAGATGTACCACTTGTCCATTTCGAAGAAGGCTTCCACTTCATCCGCAATACCTACGATTACAGAAAACGTGGTATCGGGAAAACATGCCCGGGTCAGGGTCACATCGTAGTTGTAAACCCCTGGCGGGGGTGCTGCTTTCGGAGTGGCGATAAAGGCATCATCCAGGTAGGAAGAAGGTGACCATGTATAGGTTAGTCCCCCGTTCGCCCTCAACTGCACCGTATCCCCAAAACAGCGGAATACGGATTTGGAACCGGTCTCAACTACCACAACCCCACCCCTTGAGACGCTGTAATCGGAGAAATAACCGTATTTACAGCCCGATGTCCGTCCCCCTTCGATCAGTCCCAGGTGAAATACACTCACCGAATTGCTGACCTTCACCACCTCACCCTGGGGAACCCCGCCCCCGGTCCCGTTCGCAAAGTATTTATTGCCCTTTTTCAGGCATACAAAACCGGT
>CAZVLG010000201.1:0-2023 GCA_964627835.1 uncultured Bacteroides sp. | reverse complement strand
TCCCCTGCGCTCACTAACGGTAAGTTCTTTTTCCTGTTCATTATAAATTAGTTCGATGCTGGAGTACAACCCTTTTTCATATCCGTAATTGGTTCCTTCGTCCTCGTAAAGCATGAAGGAAGCATCACTGCCGGTATAGACAAACAGGATCAATGGATCGGCCGGTCTTTCCCCGGTGAACTGAATATCGGGGCCACAGGGAATGATGGAGCCCTGCTTTACATACACAGGGATCCTTTCCAGCGGGGATGGAGCAGTTATCCCGGCACCACCTGGTAGAAACCCACCGGTATAAAGGTCATACCACCCGGTGCCGGAAGGAAGGTAAACATTCCAGGATCTGGCCTGGTATTCATATACCGGGGAAACGAGCAATGCAGGACCGAAAAAGTATTCTTCCCCCAGGTCAAAAACATCAGGATCATCTGGGAAATCCATGACAAGAGGGCGCATGATCGTATAATCCTCATGGTAGGTCATCGCATTCAGGGAATATAGATAAGGCATCAGCCGGTAACGCAATTTATCGTAATAAAGCATTGACCTGTAGGCCGGATGGTTCTCAGGGGCTACATTGAACATTTCCCTGTAAGGGAACTGGCCATGGACTCTGAACAGCGGACAGAACGCTCCGAACTGGAACCAGCGTGTCATCAGTTCACGCCATTCCTCGAGATCCCCGGGGGCAGGTCTTTCGTACCTTCTTTCCACTGAAAAACCACCGATGTCCGAGGTCCAGAAAGGGATGCCTGATATGGAAAAATTCTGCCCGGCAGAGATCTGGTTCCTGAGATCGTCCCATCGGGCTGCAACATCCCCGCTCCAGGTGGCCGAGGCAAACCTTTGCTGGCCTGCAAAAGCCGAGCGTGTAAGTATGAATATCCGCCTATCCGGGTTTTCCGATCTGAGTCCTTCGTAAACTGCCTTGCTGTTCATCAGGGAGTAGGCATTGAACATCCTGGCTCCCGGTCCAAGGTAGGTGGGGCTCATCAGAAGCTTTCGCTCCGGGATGGAATTGTTCGATTCCATGTCAGGCTCGGTAGCATCCATCCACCAGGCATCAAAATCAAGGACATTCAGTTTTTCATTGATCTGGTCCCAGAACAGTTCCCTTGCGCCGGGATTGAAGGCATCATAAAAAGTAGACGGGTAACCAACCCAGTCCAGTATCCCTTTTTGCAGGTTTCGCTGGTAGAGAAATCCGTTTTCCTGCATCCGGCTATAATTTTCCGTGCCCGGATAGTACTTGGGCCAGACCGAGATCATGATCCGTGTGTTCAGCTCATTGTGCAGTTCCCTTACCATGCCTGCCGGATCAGGAAAGCGGAGGGAATCGAACTCATGGGAGCCCCATTTGTCCTCGGGCCAGTAAAACCAGTCAAGCACAATATTGTCAAGGGGTATCTTACGATCCCTGAATTCACGGACAACGGATAAAAGTTCCTCCTGTGTGCGGTACCTTTCCCTGCTCTGCCACAGGCCCATGGCCCACGCGGGCATGATGGGCGTTTTGCCGGTCAGCTTACGATAGCCGCTGATGACTTCATCCGCATTGCTGCCATTGATATAATAGTAATCGATCTGATCGGCCACCTCCGAGAAGAAAGACAATCTCTGCCGGGCTTTTTCATCGTACGGGTCAAGGTGTTTAAGGGATATATATGCTCCCCCTGCCGGGTTCCATTCAAGCTTTAAATTGTACTTTCGGCCCTTTTCCATATCAAGTGCCAGCCTGTCAAACCAGGGATTCCACCCTACCCGCCATTTGTCCAGAACGAGAATATCATCCAGCCACAACCGGAAATAACCCGAAGCATAAAGCATGAATTTATGCTTGCCCTCAATGTCCGAAGAAATGGCCCCCTCCCAAACAACTTTTCCATTCCTTTGGGAAAAACTTTCCGGAAGGGTCTCTTCGAACCTGACAAACTCGTATGCAATAGAGTCTTCCAGCCGGCTTACTGCCAGCTCATCGTTGTTATAATAATTCGCCGTAAGCCCTCCCGTTTCACCATCTTTACCG
>CAZVLG010000200.1:0-16811 GCA_964627835.1 uncultured Bacteroides sp. | reverse complement strand
GACCTGCCCCTAAGTTTCATCGCGGAAGCCTATGATAAAACCTGGGCGGTCATCGATAACGAGATCATCCTTGTCCACCATGCGTTCCCCGGCAATATGATCCGGAAACCATTCCGGGGCATTGACCTTGGTGAACTGAACTTCATATACCCGGATGACGAACATACCGCCTGGTTTGCCGCCGGCGATGGAATGGCAAGGTTCGACCTGGCATCCATGGATACGTTGACCGGGGACTTCCATGCCGCCATCCGGTCCGTTTTTGTAACCGGGGATTCCCTGATCTTTAACGGCGTGCACTTCCAGCCCGGGCATTTCTCCGGATACGATCCCGGACTAAGGTTCCGGCAACCGGATGAAGCAGTTCCCCGCCTCAGCCATGCCTTCAATAACCTGACATTCTTCTTCACTTCCCCTTTCTACAATAATGAAACCCAAAACCAGTTCTCCTGGATGCTGAAGGGTGGGAAGGGAGACTGGAGCAACTGGTCCGAACGCCGGGTCACCGGATATACCAACCTGTACGAAGGGGAATACACCTTCCTGGTCCGCGTAAAAAACATCTACGGGGATGTAAGCGAACCATCGGCCTACCGGTTTATCATCCGGCCGCCCTGGTTCCGGACGGTGCCTGCATACATAGGATACATCATCTTCCTGGTCATTTTTGTCTACACGGCGGTACGGCTGGGACAGATGAGGCTCCGGAAGAAGAACGAAAGGCTGGAAGCCATCGTCCTGGAAAGGACCGAAGAGATCCGAAAACAGAACATCGAGCTGGCTGCGCAGAAAAAGGAGATTACAGACAGTATCTACTATGCAGAGCGGATCCAGCGTGCCATCCTGCCCCATACCGACCGGTTTGCCAGCCAGGTTGAGGGCTATTTCATCCTTTTTAAACCCAAGGACATTGTCAGCGGTGATTTTTACTGGCTGGCCGAAAACGGCAACAAGATCATTGTTACGGCTGTCGACTGCACCGGACACGGGGTTCCTGGAGCATTCATGAGCATGCTTGGCGTAAGTTTCCTGAACAAGATCATACTCGAGAACAATACCCTCAAGGCCGACAGGATCCTCAACGACCTGCGGGACAACGTTGTTTCCTCCCTTAAGCAAACCGGCAAGGAAGGAGAAGCCCGGGACGGCATGGACATGGCGCTGGTCGTGATAGACCTTCAGAAAATGACCATGGAATTCGCAGGGGCCAATAATCCCTTGTATATGATCCGCCAGGACGAGATGACCGAAACCAGGGCCGACCGAATGCCCATCGGTTACTATCTTGAATCGGGTAAATTCTCGACGCATACGATTCAACTTAGCAAGGGGGATACCCTGTACCTTCTCTCCGACGGGTATGCAGACCAATTCGGCGGTCCCGCCGGAAAGAAATTCAAATACAAGCCCTTCAAAGAGCTTCTGTTTCAGAACCGGGACAAATCCATGGATGAGATCAGACAGATCCTCGAGGATACCCTTGAGAACTGGAAGGCACCGGAAGGTCCCCAGGGTGATGTATATGAACAGGTTGACGACATCCTTGTCATCGGCATCCGGATTTAAACCCTTGATCTTCCTGAACCCGGGCTGTATAAAACCAGACCTGGAGGTTCAGAACATGTTCATGCCATGAAGAAGACCATATTCATTCTGACGACCCTGTGTTTGCTTATCGGAGCGGGCATTCCCATTTCCGGACAAACCAATGCCTCCGGAAGGCCCAGAGTGGGTCTGGTACTCAGCGGGGGTGGTGCCAAAGGAATTGCACATGTCGGCGTGCTGAAAGTTCTGGAGGAAGCGGGACTGAAAATCGATTATATCGGGGGAACGAGCATGGGGAGCATCGTCAGCGGTCTCTATGCAATCGGGTACGATGCAGATTTCCTGCATAACCTGGTTTTGACGATGGACTGGGAAAAACTACTGTCAGATGATATTTCCAGGAGGGACCTGTCAATTGAAGAAAAACCAGACTATGACCGCTTTTTCGTATCCTTCCCGCTCCAGGAAAGGAAATTGAAACTGCCGGCAGGAGTGGTCACCGGTCAGAATATCGAGAACCAGTTTACAGAGCTGTGCTCTCACATTAACGATATCCGGGATTTCAGAAAATTCCAGATCCCCTATTTATGCGTTGCAACAAATGTCGAAACCGGTGCGGAAAAGGTATTCCGGGAAGGTTACCTGCCCGCCTGCATGAGGGCCAGTATGGCCATTCCAACCGTCTTCTCACCGAAAGAAATCGACGGAAAACTGTACGTTGACGGTGGCGTGGTCAATAATTTCCCGGCAGACCATGTAAAGGCCATGGGGGCGGATATACTGATCGGTGTAGATGTGGGATTCCAGCCCATATCAGCCGGGGATGATTTCAACCTGGTCAAGGTGATCGAGCAAACGGTTTTCATGGCATCCTACTCCAGGATGGAATCAAACAGGGATTTATGTGATATACTCATTAAGCCGGACATGACCGGATACAATGTGTCCAGTTTTACATCAGCTGATTCGCTTATTGCACTGGGAGAAAGGACGGCCATGGAATATTATGATCGTTTCCGGGTCCTGGCCGATTCACTGAACAGCATTGAATACCTGCCATACGAAAAACCTTCCTTCACGCCCCGGGATTCGTTACTGCTTCGGGAGATTCGTGTGGATGGGATCGAACATGTTTCGGGCCGGCTGTTAATGGGCAAGCTTAACCTGGATGTACTTGGATGGTATACTCCGTCGCAGATTTCACAAGCCATCAGCAATGTATATGCCAGCCTCTTTTTTGAAACGGTAACCTATGAACTGGAACCCATGATTGATGATATACTGGGTGAAGGCGTGAGGCTGAAAATAAAGGTCAGGGAAAGGAGCGTGGGACAGTTGAGGGTGGGATTGAATTACAACAATGCCTACAAAGCTTCCATCACACTGAATACAACCTTTCGGAATCTCCTGCTTAACGGATCCAAAACCTCCCTGAGCCTGGCTCTTGGCGAAAATCCTTGCCTGCTGGGAAGGTTTGAAAAGAACAATGGCTGGAAACCCGGTTTCGTGGTGGAGCTGGGGGGACAGGACTTCGATCTTAATCTCTACGATGAGGGCTTCAGGTATGCGGTCTGGAATTATTCGGATGTATTCGGTAGAATCCTTGTGCAATCAATCATAAATAATTCCTATTCTTTCGGCCTTGGAGGAGAATATGAACGGATCCTCCTGAAGCAGCAGGTAGGCACACCATCTGCCGGTAAGGAGATTGATAATTTTTACAACCTCCTGGCCTACTTGAACCTGGATACTTATGATAACAGGTTTTACCCCAGAAGGGGCTCACGTATAGACGCCCTGTATAAATTCATTAAGAATCCGGGGACAAACCCGCACTGGTTCCTTCGATTCAACATGGAGCAGGCCGCCAGCATAGGCCGAAGATTTACGATTATTCCAAGGGCTTTCGGGGGATCCACCACCGCCGATTCCTCCCTGCAGGTGTACCGTTTTTACCTTGGTGGATTAAATAAGTCCCCGAGAAAAGGTTTGCTGCCTTTTGTCGGTCTCGATTTTATGGAGCAGCCCGGCCGAAATGCACTGGCATTCGGAATTGACTTCCAGTACAATTTCTGGAAATCCAACTACCTGATCCTGAGGGCAAACGCAGCGAATACGTCCGAAAAACTCGAGGAACTACTTTTCTTTGATAATGTGTTTTCAGGTTTTGGCCTCACCCTGGGCAACCTGAGCCTCATCGGCCCGGTTGAACTCACCCTTATGCGCCCCAACTACCGGCGTGAGCTTATTTTTTACGTAAACATCGGCTATTACTTCTAAGCAAGAATCCTTAACTTGTATTGCTGTGAAAAAGGCCCAGTTCTACCAAATCAGGGAGGACGGAAAGCTGCAATGCCTCCTCTGTCCCCACCTATGCACTCCTGCCGAAGGAAAAACAGGAAAATGCGGGGTGCGCAGGAATATAAACGGAGAACTTATCAGCGAGACTTACCGCAAGGTTTCAGCCATCCACTACGACCCGATAGAGAAAAAACCCTTCTATCATTTTTACCCGGGCAGCATCATACTTTCCATCGGAGGCATCGGATGCAACCTGGATTGCAGTTTTTGCCAGAACTGTGATATATCCAAGGCGGATGTATCCGGATTCCCCTGGTACAAGGATTATCCGGTTGAAGATATCGTCAACATGGCAGCAGATTATCCCGGAAATATAGGCGTCTCCTTCACCTATAATGAACCCACCGTCAGCTATGAATACATGATAGAGATCGCCAGGCTGGCTTCTTCCATGGGATTGAAAACGACCATGGTGACCAACGGATTTATCAATCCGGATCCACTGATACAGCTCCTCCCTTTCATGGATGCCCTGAATGTTGACCTGAAAGCCTTCCGGGATGATTTCTACCGGAAGCATACCGATTCAAGACTTGCACCGGTACTGGAAACCCTGGGAATACTGAAGGAGGCCGGTAAACACTTCGAGATCACCAACCTGGTTATTCCCGGCCTGAACGATGACCCGGGCATTTTTGCCGAGATGGCGGACTGGATTGCGGGTGAGCTGGGTGAATTTTCCGTTTTGCACATATCCCGGTATTTCCCCCATCATAAAATGAAACGGGAAGCCACACCGGTGAAAACCCTGCTTGATCTGTACGCAATAGCGAAGGAAAAACTGCATTATGTCTACCTTGGCAATGTAGTCGCCCACGAGGGAAAGAACACTGTTTGTCCCCAGTGCGGAGAATTGCTTATCACCCGGAACGGTTACCATACAAGTGTCAGTGGACTAAAGCAGGATGTACGTTGTAAAAAATGTAACTCGTTCATTCAAAACCTGGTATTATGAAAATCAGAACCCCTACTGTCGCAGGTGCTTTTTACCCGGGCACACCGGCAGAGATCAACCAGCTCATTGACAGGATACTGGGTGCCGAGAAGGAGAAGATCGATTATCGTTATGCCGACCGCGAGATAATCGGATGCGTTGTTCCCCATGCCGGATATGTATATTCCGCTTACGAAGCGGTACATTTTTTCGACATCGTCCGCAAATCTGAGACCCGGTACGATACTTTCATCATCATCAATCCCAATCATACCGGTTACGGGGAATACATCGAGGTCGATTCTGAGGATGCCTGGGAAACACCGCTCGGGATCGTCTCCCTGGATACCGAATTTGCCCGGGCGCTGGATGTGCCCCGTTCCAACCGGGCCCAGCAGCAGGAACACTCCGCCGAGGTCATGCTGCCCCTGCTCCAGAAGTTCATCCCCTACGATTTCCGGGTCCTGCCGATCAGCATGCTCCGCCAGAATCCTGTATCCGCCCTCGAACTGGCTGAAAAGATCCGGAATGTTAACGCCCGGCTGGAGCGAAAACTGATGATCATAGCATCTTCCGATTTTTCACACTTTGAAAGTCCCGCCGACGGCCGCAAAAAAGACGACCTGGTCCTCGAACAGATTGAAAAACAGGACGCTGAGAAGCTCTACGATACGGTGATCCAGAACCGGATCTCTGTCTGCGGTTACGGTCCCATCATGACCCTTATCGAATACGCCAGGCTGGTTTGCAGTAAACCTCAATCCACCGTTCTCGCCCGTGGCAATTCAGGGAAAACAAGGCCTTCAAACAGTGTGGTGGATTACATCACCATCCTGTTTTACAGCTGAATTCCCGCCTATATTCATTGCAGGTTCATGAAATCGAGTGCGTGGCTCCGGTTCGCAGGATCCCTATTCCCCGGTCAGTTCCTGGCTGATCTGCCAGAGGCGCCGACCTATTTCCGGATCGTATGATTCCGGTTTGGATCGTATTTCCCTTCGGTGTGCAAAGTACTTGCCGCTAATACCTTCAACTTCCGGTGAGGAAGCCAGGTAGACAATGGTATCGGCTCCCTGCCGGGGAGATTTCAGGAAAGGCTTCCCAATGGTTAACAGGGCTTTGAAAAACGGCTTTGACTCGTTCCCGAAATTTGTCCGAACGGCTCCCGGGTGCGCGGCGTTTGCCGTTATACCTTCATTACCCCATCTGCGGACCAGTTCATAGGTGAACAGGATATTGGCGAGTTTAGCCTGGGCATATGCGCGGAAACCTGTAAAGTTTTTCTCAAGCATCAGGTCATTTAGATGTATATGTCCCATGATCTGGGCCTGCGAACTCACATTGATGATGCGGGCCCTGCTCTCCACAAGCAACCCTTTCAGAAGATTCGTCAACAGGAAATGCCCCAGGTGGTTAACCCCGAAGGTGTATTCGTATCCTTCCGCGGTGGTTTTCCGGTAGCCAAAATATCCTCCTGCATTATTGATCAGTACATCCAGGCGGCTGAATTCCCTGTTAAATTCCTTGGTAAACTTCCTCACGGATTCAAGTGAAGCCAGGTCAAGGGCCCTCATCTGGATCAACCGGTTGCCTGTCTGCATGCGGATTTGCTGCAGGGTTTCTTCTCCCTTTGCCCTGTCACGGTATGTGAATACCACCCTGGCGCCCATTCCGGCAAGATCCGTGGTTGCAGCTTTGCCAATGCCCGAAGTGCCGCCTGTTATCAGGATCGTTTTATCGTTCATATATCAGACCATTTATGCAGATACAAAATTACACCGCTGCCTGCATTAAAATATGCCTGGGGGATATTTACCATTTATTTAACACCGGCCGTTGATTTTGTTGCAAATAATTCCTGCAAAATTCGTATAATTGGATCTTTTTATGCGTTACTTAATAAAAGGTATTAAACCCCAGGGTAGAACCCTGGACCCAAGTTTCCGATGCAGAGCATCGGGGAATTTAACCATATAATGATTAAATCTGATTTACAATGGCAGTTAATGTAGCAATGTGGCGCAAGGCAGTGCGCATTATCCCAAGGCTCAGCAAGGAAGAATGGGATGTTCTGGATGTAATTTCAAAATGGCTCATATCAACACGGGCTTATGTCCCAGAGACAGTTTTTTGGCTACATCGCGGTATCCCTCCTGATCGCGCTGTCGGCAGGGGCCTACCTGGTGCTGGCGACGGGGACCACCACGCTGATCCTGCTGGCTGCCGGATTGTTTTTCCTGCTCTTTTATACATGGCCACTGAAATACATCGGGCTCGGAGAACTGACCGTGATTCTGGTCTGGGGACCGCTGATGGTCGGCGGCACCTATTTCGTAACCACGGGAGGCATCTGGTCATGGGATGTGGCCATCATCAGCCTGGTTTATTCGATGGGGCCGACAACCGTCCTTTTCGGAAAACACACCGACAAGCTTATCCAGGACAGGGAAAAAAGGATCTATACCCTGCCGGTAATCCTGAAGGAAAAGATTGCCCGCTATGCCACCATCGGGATCTGGACCGCCCAGTATGTCCTGGTCGGTCTTATGATCTGGTACCGCATGGCCGGTCCCGTGATGGCCATCGTGCTGATCGCCATCCCGAAACTTGTCTGGGCTTCCAAGGTCTTTGCAAAACCGAGGCCCGCAGAAGCACCTGCAGACCTTCCGCCCAATACCTGGCCCCTGTACCTGTCCGCTCATGCGTTCCAGTACAATAAGCGATTCGGTTCCCTGTTTCTCCTGGGACTCATACTGGATGTGGTGCTGGTGAAGACAGGGATCTACTAATATGTCCCCTGCCCCAAAGCCATAATTCCGGTACCCGGCTTCAGGCTTTTCCGGGTCCGGAGAAATAAAGATTCCCGCCGTTTTTCTATCTTTAAGAAAAACAGCAGAATCATGCCGGCACGAAAAATCAACATGGGAATGGTGGGCGGAGGACCGGGATCATTCATCGGAAGGATCCATGTCAATTCCGCCCTGCTCGACGGTCATATCAATTTTGTCTGCGGGGCATTCAGCTCGGACCCTGAAAAATCAAAAATCACCGGGAAGGAATATTACCTGGATCCATCCCGCGTTTATGATTCCTACCGGGAGATGATCCTGAAGGAAAAAAAACTTCCGGAAGGTAAAAGAATGGACTTTCTCACCATTGCCACCCCCAATCATGTCCACTTTGACCCCTCCCGTATGGCGCTCGAAAATGGCTTCCATGTTGTCAGCGACAAACCGCTTACGCACAACACACCTGAAGCACGCGAACTGGTCCGCCATGTGGAGAACAGCGGACTGCTCTTTGCCCTTACGCATGCCTATACGGGATACCCCATGGTCAAGGAGGCCCGGGAGATCATACGGAGGGGAAAGCTGGGAAAGATCCGCAAGGTGGTCTCTGAGTATCCGCAGGGATGGCTATCCACCCCGCTTGAAACTACCGGGCACCGGCTGGCGGAATGGAAAAACGACCCGGCGAGGTCGGGGGCAAGCATGTGCATGGGAGACATCGGGACCCATGCCCTGAACCTGGCTGAGTATGTAACGGGACTGAAGGTGACCGAGCTTTGCGCGGACCTGACCAGCTTCGGACCCGGCCGCAAGCTCGAGGACGACGGGAGCGTGCTGGTGCGTTTCGAAAACGGTGCCCGCGGTATCATCTATGCAAGCCAGGTTTCCGCCGGTGAGGAAAACGGGCTTAAGATCAGGGTTTACGGGGAGAAAGGGGGACTGGAATGGGTCCAGATGGATCCCGGAAACCTTTGGGTTAAATGGCTTGACAGGCCCATCGAATGCATACGACCCGGCAATCCCTGGTGTTCCGACCTGGCAAAATACAACACCCGTTTCCCGGCCGGGCATCCCGAGGGATTGATCGAAGCCTTCGCAAACATCTACCGGAACGTGGCCACCTGCATCCAGCACAGGCTTGAAAAAACAAAACCGCCGGAAATGGCGCTTGATTTTCCGACGGTTTACGATGGACTCCGGGGTATGCTTTTCATAGATGCGGTCCTGGCCTCTGCCGCAGGTGATCAGAAATGGACCCGCTTCCCGGATTAACGGATTATCTTCCGGGGTCACAGATCACCTTCCGGGGTCACAGATCCTCTTCGGGATTAACGGATCTCCGGATCATCTAATCACCTTTCGGGCTTCAGGTATGCCGAGATGGCCTTCACGTAGGCAGCAAATCTCTGTCTGCCAAGGTTCGTGATTTTACAACTGGTCTGGGGGTAATTCCCCTTGAATTTTTTCCTGACCTCAATATATCCGGCCTCCTTCAACCTTGTGATCTGTACGCTCAGGTTTCCCGAAGTCGCCCCGGTCTCCTTTTTCAGGAATGCAAAGTCTGCCTTTTCCACGCTTACCAGTATGGAAACCACGGCGAGCCTCAGCTGGGAATGCAATATCGGGTCCAGGTCCCTATACATCTTCCCCGTCTTTTGAAAATCTGAGAACATAGCCGGGAATAAGGTAACCCAGGACCATGGCCCCTGCAGATACCAGTAACTGGTCGGTTCCTTTCAGGTATATTGCGATCACTGCTGCGGCCAGGAAAATAAAAGATCCCAGGACCATGAACCGGAAGCGGACCATCAGTCCAGAAACGGCCGTCGCCATCGCCATGACCCCGAGAATGAATGGCGTCGGATAGCTGTCCACCTTCAGTGAAAGGAACACCATCAATGCCATCAGCAGTCCGGCCGCGATCCAGATGATCTTGATGTACCGGTCCAGGTGCGTTATGACCCGCTCCCCCCTTTTGGAGCGAGCAATGGCCATAAATTGTATGATCATTGCCCCGATCACGAACACTCCCCAGGCAAGCAGGCTCATGGGCAGGATCGACTCGAATTGCTCAGCCCTGATATAATGACTGATAAGAAAATAATTGGCCAGGCTGGCCAGGATCAGGGCCCAGCCCCACAGCAGGTAGTAAAAACTTCCTTCCCGCATATTCTGCCGGGAATGATAGATCGATTTCTGAATGATCCGAAGGCTTTCTTCGGGTGTTAGGTTCTTTTCCATGACTTAAGAATTACATAAACATGGTACAAATATAAATTAGTTTATATTACAAACCTAATTTTTTTGAAAAAAATTTAATCTCCTGTGCTATCTCATTATTCTACAGAGATTTATGAATAAAGTTTTTCGGTAGGGATACATAAAAGAACCAGTGGGTTTATGCTCCCGCCGGTTTTGTAACAACGATTTCTATTGGAATGTTTTGCTGGTGATCCATCCTGTCGCCGAGCAACTTTTCCTGCTTATGGGCGGTTGAGTAAAATCCATCACTCAGCTTTGAACTCCGGATTGTATATGATCCCCAGTACGTTTCCCCAGGGATCCAGAACAGAGGCAACCATTATCTCTCCCCCGACATTATGTGGTTCTTCATGGATTTTCGCACCCAGGCGTAGCAGGTGATCGTAAACCGCCTGGATATCCTCCACGCCCCAGTAAGTCAGAACGGAGGAGGGCATTTCCGAAGGTTGATCCTCCCGGGGCATGAGTCCCAGCTCATAGCCGCCGATATTGAATCCCACATAAAAGGGCTCATCAAAATAGGGTTCTGTCCCAAAAGCCCCGGCGTACCATTCTTTTGCCTTGTCCAGGTCCGTAACAAGGTAGGCACAGGTACGGAGTCCCAGTATTTCTGTATTCATCGTGTCCTGGTTTATTCCAGCCACATGCTTAGCCTGACCCCCTTCCCTGTTTATACAGGAAGGAACAAGTATAAAGATGGCAAGCAGAATGGGTATTTTATGCATCCTCGGTGTGGCTTGTGCAGGGTAAAATTAGATTTTTTCCCCGAAATACCGTAATTCAATGACCAGGTGGGTTTGACTTTCCCCGCTATAATTTTTCGAGGTATGAAAGGGTAAAGTATTCTTCCTTTACATCGGGATTGAACTCAATCTTTTCCATCGTCATGACCGAGCGCCTGCCGTTTTCCTGGTTAAGCATTTCCATATGCATGGCCATGTATTTACTGCCCTTGGGATCGATTAATTTAATATCGCTGGCGACCAGCCGCTTGAACAATTCATCGTCCTCATCATAGTATTCTGCCTTGCGCTGCACAAAATCATTCTTCCCGATCCAGCTTATCCGGCGGTCGTATCCCACCTCATCCATAAGCTCCACGCTCACAGGAATGGCTTCGATCACCCAGCATTCGGTGCCTTCAAAGGTTTCTGAGCGCAATACGGTATACCTGAAATCATCCAGGTTGGGGGCGGACATATCGGCATTGCTGAATTCGCTGCCCATGAAGCTTTTGCTTTTCTCGGTGCTCACGATCCTGCGAGTTTTTCTCAGCGCCGGCATATAGATCCACATGTCGTCGTTCTTATCCGTGTAATCAAAGATCAGCATCCCTGTGCCCTTTACCTCTGCCGGTGCAAGGAAACGGATGATGCGTTTTTCCGTCGCCCCGTTATCAAACTCCCTGGAGGCCATGGAGGTCTGCCTTACCCTTTCATGTCCCTTTCCGTCATAGATTCGCAGGGTGGTTATGGCCTCCAACCCCTTGAACTGTGAGGCTTGCCTCGCCTTTTCCATGATTTCCCGGCCGCTGGGGACGGTAAGGTTCAGGAACAAAAAACCCGTCAGAAGCAAGGTAATTCTCAGAAGAATATTTATTGAGATTTTCATAGTAAAAATTTTATGGTTTTGTTTAGTTTGTCGGAACTGCACTCCTGCTTTTCAGCCAGCCAGTGGGCAGGCGCCAGTCGATCCCGGCCTTGCTCTTATCGCCAGGCTCCAGGAATGCCGGCTTGAATATCAGGACCAGGGCCGGTATGATCATCAGGGCTCCGATCAGGCAGGTAAAGATCGAAACCATGACCAGGAATCCGAAATAACGGATCGGGGAAAAAAGTGAAAATGGCAGCGCACTGAAACCGAATATCACGGAAAAGGCATTGAAGGTAATGCCGCGTCCTGTCGTGGTAAGGGTTTTAATAACCGCTGCGGAGGCTTCCAGTCCCCTTTCCCTTTCAGACTTATACCTCCAGAGGAAATGGATGGTATAATCGACACCCACCCCGATCATGATGGATGAAAGCAGGGCGGTCGCAATATCCAGCCTGATCCCAAGGTAGCCCATCCAGCCAAAAAGGATAAGCATGGCCATGGCAAGGGGGATGGACCCGACCACCCCGGCAAAAAAGGAGCGGAAGAGGATGGAAAGCAGGATGAATACCACCAGCAGGGCAATGACCAGGGAAAGGACCTGTCCGCGAACCACCAGGTCTGCCAGGTCTGCTGCGATCAAGCCATAGCCGCCGACCCTTGTGGTATGTTCATCCTCCGCGGTAAGGGCCTTGATCTCCGAAAGTACGCTTTTTAGGGCCTCGTTGCTGCCGTCGTTGACCCGCACGATCACCTGTGCACGCCGGAATTCAAAATCAACCATTCTTTCCAGATCATCCGGCTCCCCGCTCATAAGATAAAGTTCCATATACTGGGCAATGGCATTCCGGTCATCCGGTATTTTATTATAGTACGGATCCCCTTCATTGTTAAGGGCCTTGCTGATCTCCCTGACCACCCCGGCAATGGACATCACATTGCCCACGGCAGGATTCCGCTTCAGTTCCGTTTCATACCGGTCAATTTTCTGCATTACTAAGGGATCCAGGATATCCCCTTCAAGCAGTATGGATATGTTCTGTGATCCCCCGAATGTTTCGTTGATGATCTGCGAACTTATCCTGACCGGGTGTTTTTTAGGAAAGAACCTTTCCAGGTTGGTATCTACCCGAAGGGTGAATATCCCGACGCCAGAAATCAGGGTGATCAGAAGGGCGCCCAGAACGATCCTGCGTGGATGGGCAGAGACCGTTCTGCCAAAATAACCCAGAACCCGATCGATCAGGCGTCTTTTCGAAGCATCGCTTGATAGAACCGGTTTGGACTTCCCTATAATTGAAAGTGCAGCCGGGATGAATACCAGGCTCAGCAGAAGGGCGAAACCGATCCCGGCGGCCGCAACCACACCCAGCTGCCTGGCGGGGATCATCTTATGCGACAGCAGGCAGAGAATGCCTGCAATGGTGGTTATGCCGGTAAACAATATCGGATTCCTGAGGCTGGTGTAGATACCTTTGACCATGGAGCCAATGCTGGCACCGTTTCCCTGGGTATTATACTCCTGGTATTTGGCCATCAGATGTATGCCGTAATCATTCGCAATGGCGATCATCATAATGGGCAGCAGCAGGGTGATGATCGACATCTGCCAACCCAGAAGAGGCATCAGTCCCATGGCAAAAAGAATGGACAGGACCACCACGATAAAGGGAAGCAGCACCCCCCGGATTTCCCGGAAGAAAAAGAAGAGCATGACCAGCATGATCCCCAGGCCGATGATCATCAACAATTTGAACTCTTTTGCCATTTCCTTGGCGATATTGGCCTTGATGAACGGGAGTCCGCCGACATAGGTTCTCTCGGGACCCGGATTCCCCTCCAGTACCTCTTCAATCGCATGCACGATCTCATCGTCCACCACACCGGGTTCGATGGTTGCGATGATGCTGGTCATGGTGAAGTCTTCGGAAACCAGCACTTTGTAGACCAGTCCATTCTGCCGGATCTCCTCCCTCAGGGTTTCCCTTTCGTCCCTGGTCTTGGGGATCCTGCGGATCGTCGGATCGACCAGCATGGCCCCGGCCCCTCCTGATTCATCGGGATCTTCCCCTTTGATGTTCTTTGAATCAAACAGGGATAATGTCTCTCCGATACCATCCAGCTCTTTTAATTGCTTGTTGACCTTTTTCACCCTGGTCAGGGTCTCCTTCTGAAGTATATCCTCTGCCTCGAAAAGGATCAATACCATCTCATCGGCCCCGAAAATTTCCTCGATCTTCCCGGTATTGATCCTGGAGGGCATTTTTTCATATATATAACTCTCCAGGTCGGGATTGATGGTGGCCCGAAAAATCTGCATGCCGAAAAATCCCGATATCAAAATGGATGCTGCCACGATCCACCATTTGTAACGTACTAAAAAACTTCCTGTTCTCATATCTCCTGTTCTGTAAGATCCGGGGTATCCCCGTCGACATTATGGTCCTGCTTAAAAACTATATCTTAATTCAAAATATCCGCTGTTGAACACCGGGGCGATCAATTCGTACCTTGTATTTTCGGGTCCCCGGAAATACTGTCCCCCGACACTCAGTTTCAGGTTATCGGTCACCGCCCAGGTAAGCCGGGGCAGCAGGTTCCATTCCTCCGTGCTGAAGTTGTAAAGTCCGAAAATCTCAAGTTCGCTCACGCCATGAAATATTTTCAGGGCAGGTCTCAATCCCAGGCTATGGGAGACCTCCCTGGTCTGGTCGAAAATGATCCTGTTGAACGCGGCCAGCTGCTGGTCCATCATGGGACCCAGCATGGCCCATACCATCGGATCCTGCAGCAGCTGCGGATCCATGTCGGGGATGGTCCCCTGGACCGGCATCTCGCTGAAATCAAATACATACTGGCCCATGTACATGACTATCAGGTTGAAATCACCGAATGAGCGGTCCAGCTCCAGGACATAACGAAGATCCCGCTCCGGGGCGTAGATCTCATCCCGGTAAGCTGCAGCCGGGTCCCTGAAGGCAGCTTCCCCCCGGACTCCAAAAGATCCCATTCCAAAAGAAAAATCGAGTCCGAGGGTCTGCTGCCTGAAGGCCCTTGCATACATTTCCAGAACCACATCCTCTGAAGGAGAGGTGGGAATATCCCCGGATTGTATGCCGGGCATCGGATCATAGCCGTTGAACCAGGACAATGATCCGTCAAATCCATTAAAAAGCAGGTCTATTTTTGCCGCAAACGAGCCGTTCTTCAATACAGTCTTGGGAAGAGGGCTCTGCGAGAACCTTACATAACCGGGCATCTCAAAAAGATCAAAGCGATAGACCGAATACCTGTATACTGGTACCCATACGGCTTCCAGCCGGATCGTGGGCAGAATGCTGTAGCGTCCCCTGACAAGGAAATTGCCAAGGCGGATATCGTCGGGTTCGGGAGAGCGCACAAAATAGTCCAGCGGGGTAAGATTATTGGTCGGATTGATCCCATCCGCCCTTCCCCATGCGATAATGGCCTGTCCGGCACGCAGTTCGAATTTTCCCAGATACAGGTCAGCGCAGGCTTCCCTCAGGGAAAAATCGCTGATCCAGGCATTGTATTCATACCCGTTCCTGAATCTCAGTTCGGAGTAGAGCCGTCCCCGCGTTCCGGAAAATGCACCGATCTTCAGGGCTGCTTCACCGTAGCCGCTTCGTATTTCCGATGAAGAGGGTACATTGTACTCCCCAATGTACAGGGCAGCTCTTCCATACCCGTTCATTTGGAAAGGGATCCTGCTGTCCTCTGAAACCCCACCGGAAGCCTCGAACAATCCCTGTGCAAAAGTACCGGCAGGGACCATCAGGGCAAGAAATATTCCTGGAAAAGCAAATCTCATTGGGTGCAAAAATGTATAAATGTCTTTACCTCAGCAGTGGTTAGCAATCACTTCAGCCAGGGTGGATGTACAATATTAAATATCAGAGAAGGCAAAACCGTCCAGACCGCGGGGAACGGAAACCGTATCTGTCCTGACTTAGCGGATAATACGGTTAAGTAGCTGAAAATGGGGCAAATGGTGATTTTCTGGTCCCGGCATGATAAAAAGCAGGTTTTTATTCCCCGGAACTGCTTTCGGCTTTTTCCCTTAAGCATGCCTCCTTATACTGGCTCGGGGTCATGCCGGTAGAGTTCTTGAATATGCTGTTAAAGGAGGACTTTGAATTGAATCCGGCCTCGAAGGCAATGGCCGTAAGGGTATACTTTAAATAATCATCACTGATAAGTAGCTTTTTGACTTCCTGTATCCTGTATTCATTGATGAAGGTATAGAAATTCTTACCCAGCAAACCGTTGATGACCTGGGTAAGGTAATGCCTGGGGATGTCAAGTGCGGACGACATATCATGGATGGTCAGGTCCACATCCAGGAAGGGTTTCTCCCGGTCCATATATTTAAGAAGCTGCTGGAGGTACTTCTCTGCATCCTTGTCCTTCAGGCCCGATCTTTCGTATTTTGGTTCCGGAACTTCGGCAGGCGGCTTTGTTTTTTTATAGCCCCGGTGCTCACTCAGTATCTCGTTAAAAATACCCGGCTGCTTGAACCCGTAGAAGCTGAATGCAAAGGCAAAGAAGGTAAGCCCAAAATAGGACGGCAGGGTCGGGTCGTAGGTCGGGTCCCTGGCAAAAATAATGTACACCCCCAGGATGAATACGGCTACATAAGTGAGGTAAAAACTGATCGAAATGACCAGCAGCCAGCTCAGGGTAATCTTGCCTGAGGTGTAACTGACCAGGTTCTGCATATTCCGCTGGTGGCGGTTGATTAACACAAACGCAACCGTACTGTATGTAGTAATGGATATGAAAAAAGACAGGCCGTAGATCAGGCGGAAGGAAAGAAAGGGGTCGGTATGCCAGAAATCATCCAGCCTCATTACGGGGCGTCCGCGGAAGACGATCGCCGTGACAAATACTGCCAGGAAAGGAATGAAATGCAGGATGTTAGTCCACCTGAACTTCATATTCTCGGTAGTCTGGAACTTGATGTACAGGAAGAGCAGGGGACCGTAGGTGAAGGGAATAAAAACAAATTCGTACAGAGGAATGACACTGGCATTGACAATGGCAAATACCATTTCGATCGCAATCAGGAACAGCCAGGTTGCCAGGATCCTGTCGGCGACGGATGGATTCCGTTTGGTGGCGATCATCAATCCCGCAAAAAAGGACTGGGATAATCCGACATAGAGTATTTCATTCATATTTTAACAAATTTAATAAGGTTTTTATACAATTTACTGATTGACATTTTGAAATATTTATTATTATTGAATCATGATCTGAGTTGGCAAGATGAAACGGAAAGTCATTAAGGATTATAAAAACCTGCCGGA
>CAZVLG010000199.1:0-2750 GCA_964627835.1 uncultured Bacteroides sp. | reverse complement strand
GTTTTGCCTTACGGTATCCGTCACCGATAAGGTGGCATACAGTTCGACCAGTCCCGCAATCACCTCGTTCCCATGATCCCGCAGCCTCAGGGTGGCGGCATCATCCGTTGGATGGTTCCCCCCGAGCAGGAAATAGTCGCCCAGGCGGAGGGCCCAGTCCAGGTACTTCTGCTCCCCGGTCATCCAGTAAATCCTTGAAAGCACCTGGAGCAGGTCCCCTGCCGTTTCGTGGCCGGTTGCAGGCACCGGGCCGTAATCCGTCTGTATCGAGGCGTTTGCCCAGATGTCATCCAGTATGGAGATCATGCGTTCGCTCCAGGGACTGGCGCCCAGCCATTCGGTCAGGGGAAGCAGCCCATCCTTGATATACTCCGAGGATCCAAAGATTACGCTGGCCATGTCGTTCTGCTGAAGCGTCCCGGTATTGAAATCCCAGGTGTCCGGCAGGTTGCCGATCCTCGATGTCAGGTCCGTTTCCGTGTGAAGCATGTCGAGCATTACCCCGTTGAACATGGCGCTGTCCAGAAGGGATGTGGTCAGCACCATGAAAGGATAATTGTCGGCTGCTGCATCCTTTGCATTCCAGTAATTGTCGCCCGAAAGGTTCCTGGGGATCAGTCCCGTCTGAGGATCCGCATGGGCCAGCCAGCCTGTAACATAGTTAAGGCAACGGATGTATCCTTCGTTTGCCAGCCGGCCGTTATCCGCCGCGAGTACAAAATCCGGATCCGTCTGCCCTTGGGTCCCATGCGGGATTAGCACCATAAGGAAAAGAAGCATGACGAAAGGGGTTCTCATGGCATGACCGTTCTTGGGTTTAATTGCAGGTATGCATAAATACCAGGTTCTCCGATAAAATTACCATATTATTTTTAGTTGAATGGCGGTGTTAACTTTAACAGAAAAAATCCAGTCACGAATACTTAATTTCCCTTTATCCCTGGCAGCGTGAATCCGTGATCGTGGACCCTGAGCGCCTACTATGCTCTATAATTATATCCGGAAGGGTAACAGGCTTTTGCAGTTTTCGCAATGGATGCCCGCACACCACCTGAACCATAACAGAGCACACCGGCGGAATGTGCCGATCCAAGAAAAAAATCCCTGCTGATGATATCCTTGAAAACATGTCCGAGATGGAGACCCGGTTCTTTTCCCTTTCTTCGGAGCTGAAACATCAATATCCTTCCCGCAAGGGAGGCTAACCAGTACGGAACATGAATGAACCTTCTCCTGACACCAAGGGCAGCGAACATAATGGCAAACATCTCCTTCCAGCGCATATCCAGGTCGCCGATCGGATATCGTGCACCTGCCTCCCCATGAGCTATTGCGCCCGCAATTGCTTCTGCGACATTCTCCACACAAATCATGGAAGATCCCCCGTCCGGGTAAAATACCGGATTCATTACAAGCAGCCTGTCTAAAAATACTTCCTTCCAGAGAGGCATACGCCCCGGCATGCTGCCAAAAATGTAGGGAAGTTCCAGAATCATGGTTTCCATCTCTGATCCGGAGGCGGCCAGAACCGCTTTTGCCTGCTGGATCCTGGCTCTGATATACGGATGCTTTTTATCCAGTTTCAAATGAGGCCATTTCCGGTGAAAATAGTCGAAATATGAGCCGAGCAGCACTGCGCGCCTGATGCCTGCCAGACGTGCAGCTTCAAATACCCTGGCTGAAGCCTGGACCAGTTTTTCTTCGAAAAATACATCGGCAGGAGCATCCGGCACAGACCGGTCATCGGGACCTATGGCATAAACCAGGGAATAGAAGCCATCCAGGTGTTTACTCAATTCTTCATTGGAAATGGAAAAAATGTCGCAGTGTATCACAGGGATCTGCTCCGGGAACCAGTCCTCAAGTTCAATATCGGGAAGAGCAAGCGCCGTAACCTGGTACCCCCGCCTTAGCAGCTCCAGGCCGGCATGATATCCCAGGAGCCCTGTACCACCAATGATCATAACGCTTTTACCCTCGCCTTCCATAAAAGTCAGAGTTAATGATTGCCCCGGCAGCCAACCATCGTTCGGATGAACAGATCTGTGAAGCAATATACGAATGTAATGCATAAGTCAGTTAATGGTCTAAAGGAATTTATCTCCCCCAAAAGTGAAATCCCCGCAGATCGTTGACCTACGGGGACTTGTCACGGTCTTAAGGGAAGCTGACATTTCCATCTTTACCAATTAAAACCACAGGTTTACCGATTGGTTCTCGCAGGTATTTTAAAAATCACTTTACTTTAAATCAGAAATTCATTACGATCTCGGTTCAATGCTCTGTTTATAACAGTGCCGGAAGATGAAGAAGAAATGGGTGGATGCATGTCTGCCGGTAAGGGATTTATACATATCAACGCGGAAGGTGATGTCGAACCCTGTCCCTTTGCTCCGTATTCAGACACAAATCTGAATGAATCAACACTCAGGGAAGCCCTGCAATCCGAGTTTCTAAGGAAGATCCGGCAAAATAATGAGCATCTGAGCGAGACGGAAGGAGGTTGTGCCCTTTGGATCAAAAGGGAATGGGTCCGTTCGGTACTTCATCCCGAGGAAATCGGCTAATATGTATACTCTTAGCTTTCCCCAGAACCGTAACAGTTACAATGGAAGAATAATGAATTATCGTGCAAAGTCCAATGACTTTAAGCCTTTCTATTGCACAATCACTTTATTATCATAAATCAATATTCTAAACCGTCGACGGATTCATCAACACCCACGAAAAGCCCCTGCAGATCATTGACC
>CAZVLG010000198.1:0-5445 GCA_964627835.1 uncultured Bacteroides sp. | reverse complement strand
GTATCGGCGTAAAGGGATGAAAATCCGCGTACGTTCAGAAATGTCCTCTGTCCTGGCATACCGGATCTTTGGATCATGGACATGCCGGGAATCTTACCCTTAAGGGACTGGTCAAAAGAGGAGGATCGAGATAGATCAATTTCACTCTGCGTGAGAGCGGTGACCGCGAACGTTGCATCCTTGTCTGTGAGGGATCCAAGAGGCGTATTATATAAATTATCCATTGACCTGAACGCGGATGATACCAGGGATACCTCTACAAAATCTCTCCCGTTAAGAAAGATCTTTCGCCTGTTGTACCCGGGAAGGTCGAGGATGATTTCAGCCTTGAGATCAGGTACCTTGATTGTGAAAGACCCCTGTTCATCGGTGTTAGACGATACTCCCGTCGAAGTCACTGAAACGGCAACCTGGCTCAGGGGTAAACCGGTTCCCGATTCCGTGACCATTCCGGTTACATCCAATCCTGAATCTTGTGCCTTTACGGCTAAGGTAAAAAGACTGGCAAGAAACAGGATTGTCAGGAATATGCGGAGGGAGGCATTGTATTTATTCATCATTTCTATGCTGGATTATATAGTTGACTTGTGTTTGCTTAGTTGATTGGTGTAAAAATGACAGTATCCCAGAATAACAGTCCCGGGCTTTTGGTAACCACCTTGATTTTGTGAGTCCGGGTTTCGGTCCATTCGAACACTCCCCAACTCGTAGACTCCGCCGGGTCAGTGTCTTTGATAAGCGCAGTATTCACACCATCCACCCATACTGCATAATTCGTCTGCCCGCTCCAGAGGTTGGCGGTCATGTCATATTTGCCCTTCATGATTTTGGGAGTGGTTATTTCAACCCACCACCATCCGCTCATGCTCAGGCAGTCGTCGTGCAATAGTTTCCCGGTATCATGATCCTTGAAATAGTACAGTATATAGTCACCTTCCCATTTAATATTTTCAAAGGTGTTTTGCCCGTCAAACCACCTCATGTAGTATTTTCCAAAATAGTCTCCCTGTTTCAGATCAAAATAGTCGGTGGTTTCATGAACAATTATGGTTGGTTCAGGCTGGAAGACGGGCAGTAAATCATTAATTGTATGCACAGTACCGTTTTTGCCAGGTTTGTTAGACTGGTTAATTATAAAACCGGTATAACTGCCTGTAGTGGCCTGATAATTCAGTTTATAATCATCATCCACCCTGACGGAAATATTGTTATCGTAAGAGAGGATGGGATAGATGCGAGTATCAAGATCATTTAGATAATAGGTTCCACCTAGGCAGTGGTATTCCATATACCTGTAAAATTCATTGTTAAGGTAAATGACACTGTCCGGTGCATCTGTGAAGAGGGCTATCAATTCATCGATGCTCGTTATACCGTACCTGTTAAATGTGGTATCGGCAACTGCCATAATTGTAAATCTGGTCCGGGCCGTTTTATTCCCATACGGGAAATCAATAACATTGAGGGTATCCTTCAGCCGGGTCCTGTTCAGACCTTCCGTAAACAATGAATAGGAGGGATCGTTGGCAAGCACCTCGTAAACACTAAGAGTAACAGGTTCGATGACCTTGGCGATCAGATGGATCACACCGTTTGCAGCCGGAATATTTCTCTTAATTATTTTACTTTCTTTATTAACGATGATATCAGAGCCCTCAAACTCGGTGACCAGGAAATCGCCCAGCGCATTCAGGTCCCTTATGGCTCCAAGACCAAAATCACCTGTCTCCATTCTGCTGGGTACCAGGTGGTTAAGAGCCAGGTCGTTTAGGTATTCATCAGAAAACTCATCCAAAGAGGATACCCCTTTTTCATCATAGTATGCTTCCATAACGGGATTGGAAGGGAGGAAGAGGGTAAATGGTCCGCGAACACTCAGGAGGCTGTTGAGATCCGTTCTCTCAAGGACTTTTGCAAACTCTGAAAATTCCTCCCGGCTGGAAACATATTCTGAAATAACCTGTTCGGTGGATTCTACCTTCCAGAGAACCGGGTCCTCGTTGCAACTGAACAGGATCAGCACCGATATGACAAAAACCAGCTTTTTCATAATTATTTCATTTTATATTTTTTACCGAGTGTAAAATGGATTTTGTTCCAGGTTATTGTTGTAAATGAGCTCACGTTCCGGTATGGGTAAATAATAGCTCAGGGTGTCGAATACCCTGGTTCTCAATATAGCCTGCTGCTTAATATCCGCTCCTGAAAGGATCATGTCAATAATGATCTGCTTGTTTTCAAAACCGTTTCTCTTGGCAGCACGCAACAGGTCGAACCATCTTTTACCTTCGAAGAGAAACTCTCTCCCCCGTTCATCAAGAAGCTCCTGCCTCAGAAGTTCCTTGTTGGTTTGTTCCTTATAGGGAAGTCCGGCACGCAAAAGGGTTTCCCCGATGAGTTCGTTAGCGTCAGCAAACCTGTCAAGTTCGATGGATGCCTCTGCCTTCATCAGTAATATATCCGCATACCTGTAGAGGATCCAGTTGGCATCACGTTCTGTACCTGCCCGGCTGATTAATCCAAGGGCATCTCTGCCCTGATACTTCCAGATGGCACCATTTCCCTCGAACCTGCGCAGATCTTCAGAAAGCATGAACTGGTTGATGTTTCTCCAGTCCATACGGGCCTGGGTGCCGCCGTACAGTGAGATCAGCTTATCGTATATGGGATTGTTTTGATTATCAAGGTCATCATCGTACTGGATCTCGATGATGGATTCAACCATGGAATTACCCGGATAATAGATGTTAAAGAAGGTTTCGGTTAGCTCCAGACTGTAATGTCCGGAAAAAATGATCTGGTCGCAGCAATCGATGCATTTCTGGTAATCTTCAGCCCATAGATATACATCCGCAAGCAGGGCCAAGATAGAATAACGGTTGGCCCGACCGTAAAAATAATCGGATCCTTTATACTCCGTTGAATACGCGAGATCATAGGCCGTCTTCAGATCATTAATAACAAAATTAAGTACAACATTTTCAGGGCTTTTCCCAACAAATAGATTGGATGTATCTGAGATGGAAGCCTCCACCACAAGGGGAACATCTTTCCACAGGCGAACCAGGTAAAAGTATGCCACCGATCGTATAAACCTTGCTTCCGCTTCAATGGCGTCTTTCAACTCCTTGGTAAATGTCTGATCGATCTCAAATACCTCGTCATCGAAATGCAACAGGGTATTTGCAAGGTTTATGGCATTATAATACTCTTTCCAGCTGATCACTTTGTTTGTGGGACTAATGTCACTGCCCGCAATTTTATTATAATCCGTAAAATCGTTTCCTGGGAACTCCACCAGGTCAGCCCTGAGTTCTCCAAATATGAGTGATTGGAGGCTTGTATTACGCAGGGCATTGTATGAAGCGGCAAGCGCACCTTCCACATCTGCGGTTTTGGTCCAGAATTTCTCCTTGATCAGGTCATTTTCCGGGGCCACAGACAACCATTCGGAACAGGACGAAATACTGTTCATCAAAAGAATGATCAGGCTAAACCGCAATATTTTTTTCATTACTGGTTTTTTCATCGTTCTTCCGTTTGTATTAGAATTTAATGTTTGCTCCAAGCATAAACCTTCTGCTGGGCGGTGTTTTACTGATATCCTTGGGAAGCACGTCCGGTTTTGATGGAGGTGCAACATCTGGATCCTGTCCGGAATATTCGGTCCACGTAAAAAGGTTGTAGGCGGTTATAAATACCCTGAACTCCCTTAAGCGCAGTTTATGCGCTAATTCCGGTTTGGCGAGATAACTAAAAGAAAGTGTTTTCAAACGCAGGTAGGATCCGTCTTCCACAAAACGGTCTGACCCCAGCCAGTTATATCCTTCATTGTAAAGCGCCCTGGGCACGTCTGTTACATCGCCGGCCCTTCTCCATCTCCAGTTAGTTGCCAGACTCTGGTTGTCGTAATTATACATCTTCTCCGTGTCCATACGGGTCTGGTTAATAATTTTCTGACCAACTTTGAAGTACAGGAAGCTGTTCAGAATCCAGCTCTTATACTGGATACGAAGCCCGGAACCTCCCATTAATTTAGGATTCAGATCACCCAGGTAAACAATATCCAGCTCATCTATCTTGCCATCATAGTTCTGGTCTACGTATTTCGAATCGCCTCCCTCGAATACATAACCCGAAGGACCTCCCATGATCATCCTCAGTGGCTCATCAATGTTTAAACCGTAGACAGGGTCCCCGTTCTCATCCCTGACAATGGCATCATCATCCGAAACATAGACGCCGGCAAATTGATATCCAAAGAATCCCCCCAGGGCTTCTCCAGGTGTGATACTTATCTTATAATTTCCATTTTCGAGCATGTTTCCGTATACCAGGCTGTAGTTATCAGGAAGCCTCAATACTTCATTCTGGTTCCTTGCCAGGTTCATGTTGAAATTGATCTGGAGATTCATCGTTCTAACGACCGTCGCATCGACCAGGAATTCAAATCCCCTGTTTTCCATTTCACCGTAGTTCCGGTTGATAGTACCGAATCCGGATTGTTCCGGGATCCCTGAATCCTCGAGATATAGATCGAGGGTTTTTTTCCTGTAATAATCAGCTTCAATGATCAGGCGCCTGTCCAGTCCCAGAAATGAAACGCCCGGGTTCACCTGATCAATCGTCTCCCATTTAAGACTGGTGAGTTCAACGCCCGTAGGTTGAACACCCTGCATATCCATATATGAAATATGTGATCCGGCCTCGTAGGTATTATAATAGAGATAATTCTCAGAAGGTGAATTACCGCTTTGTCCCCAGCTGAATCTGAATTTAAGATCATTAATGAACGCTAAACCACTCAGGAAGGGTTCCTGTGAGATACGCCAGAATGCCGCAAATGTAGGGAACAGTCCCCACCGCGCTTCCTTGCTGAATTTGGAGTTCCCTTCGTATTTAACCCCGAGCATTACGCTGTATTTATCCCGGTAAATATAGCTTCCCGTGCCGAACAAACCCATGGAGCGGTATTTGCTGAAATCAGCCCCAAACCAGTGGAGGTGCTTATTGTTTACTGGCTGATTCAGGAATGGCGATGCGGATTGGCTGGATTCTGTTTTATACCACCTTGCCTGGGTCTCCTCCGTATCAAATTGCCCCATAAAAGCCAGCTGGTGATCTCTTCCGATATCAGGCCGGTAAATGATCTGGGTGAAGGAAAAAATCGAGCTCTTCTTGGAAAACTCATTTACGGCACGGTTCGTAATATCGTTGTTGTAATCATATCCCAGTGCTTTGTACGGTAAAAACTTGGTAATGTTGTTATCGAAAATATCCAGGGTTATCGTAGCGTTCAGGATAAGGGTTGGCATGATAGAGTACCTGCCGGTAAATAAGGCCCTCGCGTTATCCCTGTACCTGTGCTGACTGCCGAGATTTGCAAAGGCCACCGGGTTGTAATAATCCTTCGCATCCCCCTGCAGGGTGCTGTAGGGAGTAAAA
>CAZVLG010000197.1:0-9639 GCA_964627835.1 uncultured Bacteroides sp. | reverse complement strand
TGGATCCCGAGGCCTCTACCAATACATTAATGTTTGGAGTTTACTATCCTCCTCTGGGTACATATACTTTGGGATTTGTTCTGGGATTTTAACTTAAAAAAATGATTATGAAAAACATACATTTATTCTTTGTTGGTATTCTATGCCTTTCGTGCTTGACTTCCTGCGAAGATGTGCTTAATAGAACGCCAATTGATAAAATAAATTCCGGGGATGTATTTAATGATGAAGTACTGACAGATGCTTATTTGACATACCTGTACCAGTCGTTACACATAAACGATTTTCTGGAACAGGCTGCTAATTATACTGATGAAGTAACCAGCGCTGTGGAAAACACCAACGCGGTAACTTTAGGTACGGTAAGCAGAACTTCCGAAGCTTTTCCGTATTGGGAATATGAATACATCAGAAACCTGAATTCATTTATCGAGAATGTCGGATCATCACCATTTGATGAAGCTGTAAAGACACAATTTGAAGGAGAAGCCAGATTCCTGAGGGCATATGTTTATTTTGAAATGGAAAAAAGATATGGAGGTGTCCCTTTGGTTGATGTTGTTCTTGATCCATTTCATGAAATTGATCAGAAATACGCTGCGCGGGGCACTGAAGAAGCTATAGTCGATTTCATTGATTCCGAATTATCGGAGATTTCGGGGATGTTATCCGCGGATCCTCTGCCTAAAGGAAGAGTTAATAAATGGACAGCATGTGCTTTACACGCCCGTTCCATGTTGTGGGCCGCATCCATAGCGAAGTACGGCACAGTTCAGTTGAATGGTTTGGTTGGAATTCCCGCATCCCGGATGAATGAATTTTACAGAAAAGCAGCAGATGCAGCAGATGCAGTTATTCAATCAGGTAATTATGCCCTGTTTAATTCTATACCCGATGACAAAGCGGAAAATTATAGGAAAATATTCATGGAGGAAGGCAATAGCGAGGTGATCTTTGAAATCGTATATGATGGAGTCGAAAAAGGACATGGCTGGGATGCCAGCGTAGCCCCGTATACGTTTGGTACGCATGTCACTCAGTATAGCCCGACTCTTGAATTTGTATTGGGTTATGAAAATATCGACGGATCTGTTGATCAACCGCAATTTGGGGTGGATTTTCTCTATTCAGACGGTGCGGATCCATTTAAAAATAAAGATCCAAGACTGTTGGGTTCTGTGTTTTTTGAGGGAGATGCCTGGAGATCCTATACAATTGCTACATATGAAGGTATTGATACGAATGATGTTCCTGATGAGAATCATATTGTCAGTAATCCGTCATTTGTCTATAAAGGTATGAATTCGGTGGGTAATGATTCGAGAATGTATTTGTACGATGAAAAAAGCCCCAATGCAGGATTTCTGGTTGAGAAATATCTGGATGACAAAGATGAGAAAATAACTTCAGGGAGGAGCCAAACCAACTGGATTGAGTTTCGTTTGGCCGAGATGTATCTGACAAAGGCTGAAGCATTGTTTGAGTTAGGAGAATATGAGGAAGCTGCAGATGCGTTAAATCAGACCCGGGCCAGGGCAGGTATAAGTCTTGTGGACGAAGCTTCCATAACAATTGACAAGGTCCGGAATGAACGAAGATCTGAACTATTTCTGGAAAATAACAGATTCTGGGATCTTCGAAGGTGGCGTATTGCCGAGTCGGTTTTAAACCATCAGTTCATGGGTTTAAGGATAATCTATCACTATGCGTCAGGGAAATATTATTTCCTTCCGATAAATTGTGAAACATTTACCCGGATCTTCAGAACTGAGCACTATTACAATCCGATTACGGAAAGCAGGATTGATAATAATCAATCTCTGATAGAAAATCCTTTGTATTAATTTTCTAATCTGGTTTGAAGATGAAAAGAAATATTTATAAAATAAACGGATATCTCATTCTTTATTGTTTGATTTGTTTCATAGCAATAAGTTGTGAGGACACAATTACTGATTTTGGATTTGACGGAAGCGTTTCCGGGATTTTAAAAGACCCATCAGGACGAATAGTCCCAGGAGATCTAAACTCCAATAACCTTATTATTAATGCTTTAGCAGAAGGAGATGTGATCCCTATCATTATTAAAGTAGGAGGTGACGGAACTTTCAAGAATTCAAAATTATATCCTGTGAAGACAATAATATCCGTAAGCGGCCCCGTTTTTCCAGTTGATCCGATTAATGTGGATTTGTCAGAGGGGAAGAGCTTTAATCAGGATATTGTTGTTACACCCTTTATTACAATTGACAAACCTTCTATTGTTGGAACTCCGACGAGCTCTTCTGTAGATATAAATTTTAACATCACAGGTAATGGAGGGAAAGTGACTTCCACGCGTGAATTATACTGTAGTACAAGCCCATATCCCACATCAAATACCGGGTCCGGAACTTACTATACCACAATTAAAGTTGTTCTGGACAGTGATAACGGGACTGTTTCTGTTCCGGATCTTACCGGAAATACCAAGTATTATCTGCGCATTGGTGCACAAGCAGAAGGGGAAGGCTGGAACTATAGCGAGCAGATCATTTTTAATACCCCCTGAATTTGTCTGTGAATAGTCACAGTAAACCTCAATGTAGCGGGGATTCAGATTCAGGTAGCTCTTGAGAGGATTGATGGCGGTCTTTCATTTCAGGATAACCGTGAAATCCGGAAGGGCGGGGAAAGACACGACCATGTCAGCATGGTCGTGTCTTATGGTCAGTTCCTGATGTCATGGTTAAATATTGATGAAATATGACCAGTCAAAAGACAACGAGTTCCATGTTTTACAATAATCAATCGATGAGTTTCCAATGATTATCTAAATTAAACCGATAATGAAAAATAAGATTACCAGACTGTTATTACTAACAGCTTTACTGACAACACTTGCTTCAAAATCTTTCTGCCAGTTCAATATACCGATGATACGGGTGATGGTCGCACCTGACCATAAAGACTGGACATACAAATTGAATGAAACCGCAAAGTTCTCCGTCCAGGTTCTGAAATATGGGAATCTTCTTGAAAATGTTACCATAGATTACGAAGCAGGTCCTGAAATGCTGCCTGATACTAAGAAAGAGGGAATTGTACTTAAAAATGGGAATACGGAGATATCCGGGACAATGAAGGTGCCGGGGTTCTATCGCGTAAAAGTATGGGCCTATGTTGACGGAAGAAAGTACGAAGGACTGGCCACTGCAGGATTTGAACCTGAAAAGATCCCACCCACAGTAAAAAATCCTCCGGACTTTGATGCATTCTGGAATGACGCCATAGCGGAAGCACGTAAACTTCCGCTTGATCCGATCATTACGCTGGTGCCTGACAAATGCACCGGTGATGTGAATGTATACCACATCAGTTTCCTGAATAATTTGCCCGGATCCAGGATATACGGAATGCTGGCCATACCGAAAAAACCGGGGAAATACCCCGCTATACTGAAAGTTCCGGGTGCAGGGATTCGACCCTACAGGGGAGATACGAGACTGGCATCCCAGGGATTCATTACATTGGAGATAGGCATACACGGAATCCCGGTTGACCTGGATGTTCAGGTATATATGAACCTTAGTGAAGGTGCCCTGTACGGATACCCGACTATAGGGATGAACGACCGGAATACACACTATTATAAACGGGTATATGTCGGATGTGTAAGGGCAGTCGATTTCATTTATTCCCTGCCTGAATTCAACGGGAAGGATGTGGCTGTAACAGGAGGAAGCCAGGGCGGTGGACTTTCCATCGTTACGGCGGGACTTGACCAAAGAATTAAATATGTGGCGTCACAATACCCGGCTCTTTGTGATCATACAGGTTACCTTAATAAAAGGGCGGGAGGATGGCCGCACTATTTCAGAAGTTCCGGGCCTAAACCGGGAGAGGTGGAAACACTCGCTTATTTCGATGCTGTGAATTTTGCGCGCAGGATTTCAGCTCCCGGGTTCTATACCTGGGGATATAATGATACGACCTGCCCTCCTACCTCAACATTCTCGGCTTACAATGTAATTACTGCACCTAAAACCCTGGCAATATATCAGGAAACAGGACACTGGAATTTCATGGAGCAGAGTGAAGAGCTGATCGAATGGCTGACTAAAAAACTGAAAGGGGAAGAATAAATAAGGGATAGTTGATACCTGACCCGGTAAAACCGGCGATACCTGAAAAAACACAATATCCAAAGTGGCGTATCATGAAAAAATCAGTAAACCCCAATTAAAATGAAGAATTTGTATGTCAGACTATTATCAGTTAAATTAATCATCCTGTTAATCTCAACCTCGCAGCTTTTAACTGCCCAGAACAATAATGGTTCACTTGAAGAAGGTTTTAAGAATCCGCCTGAATCAGCTAAACCGAGAACATGGTGGCACTGGACCGCCGGCAACATTACGAAAGAAGGGATAACAAAAGACCTGGAATGGATGAAACGTACCGGAATCGGTGGAATGCAGCTTTCAGATGTCGCTGCGGGTCAGGGTCAGACATTGGATAAAAAAGTTCTTTTCAGATCTGAAGAATGGCTCGATGCTGTTCGTCATGCGACATCTGAGGCTGACAGGCTTGAGCTGGAGATGTCCATCTTCAGCTCTGCCGGCTGGAGCCTGACAGGAGGTCCGTGGGTTGAACCCGGACAGGCAATGAAAAAGCTTGTATGGAGCGAAATGAAATTGAAAGGACCACAGAATTTTTCAGGCAAATTGCCGGCACCGCCTTCAAACGCAGGCCCGATAAGAAACCTTTCGAGATCATCCTTTTTTGGACCAAAAGATGTTCCGTTTTATAAAGACTGTATTGTACTAGCATTTCCCACACCTGAAGATGAGTCAGATATAGTGCAAAATGATCCTGTAATTCAAACAGGGACAGGCATAGTAGATGGTGACAATCTGCTGGATGATGATCTTAATACATCCTTGACTATACGATCTGACAAGGACAGTAAAATTGCCTGGATAGAATTCTACTGGGAAAGACCATTTAAAGCTCAGGCTCTCACCATTGGCAGCAGGTCGGGAATACCTGTCGGTACAGTGAAAGCCAGTGAGGACGGCGTCAATTATACAACATTAGCCGTATTGCCGGGGGCACAGTTATACCGTCCGGGCAACGTACGAACGATTTCTTTCCCGGAAACAACTGCAAGGTTCTACAGACTCGAATTCACAGGTGCTCCGATGAGACCTGCAGTAGTTATGGCCGAAACCCAGACCCTTCCTGACTCTGCCTACACCTTTGACGAAATGAAATTCCATACATGTGCAAGGATTAACAGATGGGAAGAAAAAGCAGGTTTCTTTCACCTGTTTAATTATGAGCCTGTGGCATCTTCATCCGTACCATTAACTTCAGCGGTCGATCCGTCGGCTATAATCGATATAACCCCGAATATGTCGGCTGACGGGTCAATAGACTGGAAAGTCCCGGAAGGAAACTGGACAATAATGCGTTTTGGCTATTCCCTGACAGGTTCCAGAAACAGACCGGCCGTTCCGGCCGGAACGGGCTATGAGGTTGATAAGCTCAGCGGAGATCATACACTTGCTTATATTAAAGAGTACACCCGGCCTGTTGCCGACGCTCTTGGTCCCCTGTACGGTAAAGCCCTTCAGTATGTTCTGTTCGACAGCTGGGAAGCCGGGATGCAAAACTGGACCGATAATATGCTGATTGAGTTTAAGAACCGCAGAGGATATGATCCCACGCCGTACCTGCCTTGCCTGTCGGGATTCGTTGTCGGTAACAGTGATATCAGCGACAGGTTCATGTGGGACTTTCGCCGGACGCTGGCCGATATGTTTGCGGAAAACCATTACAAAGTAATAACAGAGTACCTGAATAATCAGGGCATTGGAACGTATGGCGAAGCATCCGGGGTTTCTCTTGAGATACTTGAGGATGCTCTGTTGTGTAAAAAATATGTCGATATCCCCATGGGTGAATTCTGGTACAGGGCTCTTCATCCGGAACTAATGTATTACCAGGATATAAGGGGTGCTGCCTCTGCAGCTCATGTATATGGCAAAAAAATCGTTGCAGCAGAGTCATTTACAGGCGGCGGATATGAGTCGCCATATACGCTCAAGAAAATCGGGGATTACTGGTTTGCACAGGGTGTTAACCGCATTGTCTTTCATACATCGGCCCATCAGCCGCTGGACACCAAACCCGGCAACACGATGGTTGGAACTCATATAAACCGCAACATGACATGGGCAGAACAGGCAAAACCTTTTATGACTTACCTGGCAAGAAACTCATATATGCTGCAACAGGGGAAATTTGTTGCCGATATTGCCTACCTTCTTGATGAAGGAGCTCCCTCAACCATGCCGATATGGGGTTCGGGACTTAATCCTGCCGTGCCCGAAGGATATGATTATGATTATATCAATGCGGATGTCCTGATACACAGAATGACCGTTTCTCAGGATGGAAGACTAACGCTTCCGGATGGCATGAGCTATGCTGTCCTGGTACTGCCCGAAACCAGATATATGACATTGCCGGTGCTGCAAAAGATCCATGAGCTGGTGCAGGATGGGGCCACAGTATCAGGTCCGAAACCGGTATTCACACCCGGACTGTCCGGATATCCCGGATCAGAAAAGATCATGCAGGAGCTTGTTTCGGACCTTTGGGGAGATCTGGACGGGATCAGCCGGACCAGGAGGGTGGTTGGAAAGGGGAAAATAATATGGGGCACTCCTGTCGGAACAATTCTTGAGATGACCGGAATCAAGCCTGATGTTGAATACGGGAGACCTCTTGATTCTGAAATCAACTGGATACATCGTAAAGCAGGGGAAACCGATATCTATTACGTTGTAAACTCATCCGACCGGCCCCTTGATACGGAGATAAGGTTCCGTGTTGCAGGCAAGGAAGCGGAATTATGGGATCCCGCGACAGGCAAAATACAAGCTGCAGGATATACTGTAACCGAAGATAGAACAGTCGTTCCGGTTCATTTAACCGGGCGTCAGTCGGTTTTTACGGTATTCCGCAACAAAGCCGACGTTACTGCAAAGTCTGTCGGCCAGGTATCACCAATAATACTTGATACACTTACCGGCCCCTGGAAAATATCTTTCCCGCCTGACATGGGAGCTCCGGAAAAAACATCTCTTGACAATCTGGAGTCATGGACAACGAACAGTGATGAAGGCATTAAATATTTTTCCGGCACTGCAGTTTATTCAAAAACAATGACAGTGCCCAAAAGCTGGCTGCAGCAAGGATCACAGATTATGCTTGATCTGGGTGAAGTGGGAGATATTGCTGAAGTCACTGTTAACAATGTTCCGGCGGGTATACTATGGTATGCACCTTTCCGGACTGATATAACCGGTCTGCTTAAACAGGGAACCAACAAACTTGAAATAAAAGTCACCAATCAATGGACGAATAGGCTGATAGGAGACATGAAATCCGAACCAGGCAAGAAAGTCCTTAATTCTAATGTTTTTATGTTTGGTTTACCCATGATGTCGAGAGGTGAAGATCTTAAAGAATCCGGAATTCTGGGACCGGTATTAATTTTGAAATATTAAATTACTGCTGGAGACCTTTAAATGGTTTAAGAGGTAATTTTGAAAACGAATTATATGTTTCACCTTTTATTATTTTAGATATGAACGATTTAATTACAAGAGTAGCTATTGTCCTGGTAGCAATAACAGGGTATGCACCTGTCGGTTTCTGCCAGAATAAACCGGAAAATGTTGCGGGAGTTCCGGTAAATTATGATGAGGCACTGGTGGGGACCTATATACTTCCGGATCCGCTGGTTATGCTGAATGGAGAGGAAGTTAAGGATGCAAATACCTGGTATGAAAAAAGAAGACCTGAGATTGTCGGACTTTTTGAAGAGTTCCAGTATGGGCGTATGCCTGAGCCACCGGAAAACTTAAACTTTGATGTATTTGACGAAGGTACACCTGTATTCGATGGCAAGGCGGTCAGAAAACAGGTTACCGTTTACTTAACGGAAGATACGTCGGATCATAAGATGGATATCCTGATCTATCTGCCGGCAAACGCAACTGGACCTGTTCCGCTTTTTCTGAACCTGAGTTTTCCGAATGCGACAGTGGTGGATGATCCGGGCATAAAAGCCGGATATATCTGGAGCATGGAGGGTAAGAAAGTCCCTGTCGACAAAAGATTCGGATTTGGGAAGATGGATATAAGCCGGTTTCTTTCGGAGGGAATAGGATTTGCCAATATATATTACGGTGAGATCGAACCTGATTTTGGCGATGGAATCAAATACGGTATCAGGGGGCATTATCTCAAGCCGGGAACGACTTATCCTGCTCCTGACGAATGGGGCGCTATCTCTGCCTGGGCGTGGGGACTGAGCCGGGCCATGGATTACCTTGAAACGGATCCCCGGATCGATGCAGAAAAAGTGGCGATTTTCGGGGTTTCTCGCCTCGGTAAGACAGTGCTGTGGGCAGGCGCCCACGACACCCGGTTCGGAATGGTCATTGCCAGTTGCGGTGGAGAAGGGGGAGCCGCTATTTCAAGACGCTGGTACGGAGAGACAATAGATCATATGACTCATCCCACCAGGTACTTCTACCAGTTTGCCGGCAACTGGAGAAATTATAAGGATGATCCTTCAAAATCACCGGTAGACGGGCATATGCTGGTTGCCCTGATGGCTCCGAGACCGCTATTGTTGCAAACGGGCAATACTGATTACTGGTCGGATCCAAAGGGGGAATTTATGGCAGCGGTGGCCGGTGGTCCCGTATATGAGCTGTTGGGGAAAAAATCACTCGGAACAGACGTTATGCCGGCTGCAGGTCAACCGATACTGAACGATCTGGCATACTTCATGCATGACGGAGGCCATGGGGCATTGCCTGAAGATTTTGAGGTATTTGTAAAATTTATGAAGATGCACTTCCTGAATGAAAAATGAAATTACAGACTGATGAATCATTAATACCGTATCACCGGTATCTGATTAATCCCGTCCGTTTTCAGCTTCGCCAGGCTCCGCTTCGAATCGGTTCAGTTGTTTAGCATATATGTTCTTTGACATCTTTCTAATCAAGACCGTTAAAGGCCCGTTTGGTAAGAAAATCTGGAAGTCGAGAGTTAACAAATTGGCCTTGAAACATGGTTCTCAGCTTTTAACTTAGCTGAAACCACTTATTTCAATTCAATTAGATACATAGCCTAAGAGCTCTACAAGCCAGATATACCAAGGAATTCGAAGAACGCTTCATAGATTTACAAATAACATGGAACATGAAATTCAGAAATTTTAATTCAGTACGGACAATAAGGAGTATTGCCCTGATCTTCCTTGTGATCATGACTATCCTATCCTGCAACAGAAAAGAGGAGATCAGCTTAAGGCTCGATCCTATCGGATTCCCAATTATCCATCTTCCCCTTCCTTGCGGAGATGCCATTGAGATCTCCGCCCCGTCCGCCAAAACGGGTAGCATCGGGGTGGAACTAGACGGGCAGATCTTCTGGGCGGCAGGGGAACCGTCGGCAGACAGGTCCGCCTCAGACACCTGTACCTGGATCTGGGAAGTGAACAGGAAAGACAGCCTGCTGCTTCAAATCGGACAGAAGGAAAAAGGACGCTACAGGATCAGTCTGAGGACT
>CAZVLG010000196.1:0-19652 GCA_964627835.1 uncultured Bacteroides sp. | reverse complement strand
AACCCTTCCAGCCTCATGTACAGCACCATCATGCTGCTGATCGCCGCCGGGGTGAGTTACTGGATCGTCTATTTTCTCATTCCCCGTTTCCTGTCACCGGGAAAATACGTATTGTTCCTTGTTTTGTTTGTGTTCACAGTTATCGTTTCTCTGGACCTGGAACTCATCACCACCATGCTGTTTATTATTTTCCTCGAGAAATTCCAGATAAAAACTTTCTTCCAGGAAACCCGTGAAATCTATTCCCTGCTGTCCGGCACCTACCTTATCGTATTCCTTTCCGTCGCCATTAAACTCGTCGAGTTCTGGTATAATGAACAGAACCGGAGACATGAAGCCCTGAGAGACAAGGTCGAGGCCGAATTAAAATTATTAAAATCCCAGATCCACCCCCATTTCCTTTTCAATACCTTGAATAATATCTATTCCCTTTCCCTCCAGAAATCCGAGCAGGCCCCGGAAGCCGTGCTGAAATTGTCCGAATTGCTGGATTATCTCATTTATCATGGGGAAAATGAAAATGTTTCCCTGGGAAAAGAGAGCGATTTCATACATAATTATATCGAGTTGGAGAAGCTGCGTTACGGCGACAGGCTTTCGGTTGATTTTACGATCACCGGTGAGCCGGAAAGCATCCGGCTGGCTCCCCTGCTGCTGATCCCGCTCGTGGAAAATGCTTTTAAGCACGGGATCAGCAAATCCAGGGATAAACAACAGTTAATAATTAAGCTGGGTATACGCGGAAGAAATATTGAATTTTACGTTGAGAACACCTTCCCCCCCGGCAAGGCTGAGGGGTCCGCGGGTGGAATGGGACTGAATAATTTGCGCCGGAGGCTGGACCTCCTGTACAAGGATAAACATTCGCTGGATATCCATACGGAAGGGACACGTTATTCGGCGGTACTGAAACTGCAAACCTGAAACAACGGATATGAAGATCAAATGCCTGATCGTCGACGATGAACCCCTGGCCATTGAGGCTCTTGCCACCCTGATCGGAAAGATCCCCGATCTGGAGATTTCAGGCCGCTGCCGGGATGCCGTTGAAGCCCTGCAGGTCCTCCGCGGAACAAAGATCGACCTGCTGTTTCTTGATATCCAGATGCCAGAGCTCAGCGGTCTTGAAATGTTACGTTCGCTTGCCCATCCACCCAGTGTCATATTTACGACCGCCTACCGGGAATATGCCGTGGAGGCTTTTGAACTCAACGTGGTGGACTACCTGGTTAAGCCCATTTCCCTGGAAAGGCTGCTCAAGGCCGTCAACCGCTTCCACGACCGGAGGCATCAGAGCGCAGCCCCTTCCGGCATAACCGGAGCGGAACCCGGGGGAATCATACGGATCTATTCCGACAAAAAAACCCATAAAATCAATACGGCGGATATCCTTTTTGTGGAGGGTCTTAAGGATTATGCCATGGTACATACCGAAAAGGGCCGGCACATCACCAGGCAAACCATGAAAAATCTCGAAAAATTATTGCTGCCTTCCGGGTTCCTGAGGGTGCACCGGTCCTGGATCGTATCCTTAGACCGGCTCTCATCCTGGACCAACCATTCAATCACCATCGGGAACAAAGAGATCCCGGTGGGAAAAACCTACCGTAAATCCGTTTTCGGCGCCCTTGAGAATCTGCCGGGACACTGACAAGTTTACAGGACATGCTGACAAATATTCTCCACATTCCTTTTGGCACAGTAAATGTAAACGTATCTGTATATTTCAATATCTTAATTGGATTAATATGGATGCAACGATCGTGAACTCATTGCCTGATCTGAAGGCAAAACTTGCAAAGGAAAAACGTTCCTTCCTGCTGATCTATAAAAAAGGATCCGAACAGAGCGACAGGGCATTTCAGAACCTGAGCAGGGCAGCTTCCGGTGCCAGTGATATCGGGATATTTGCAGCTGATGTAAACGAGGTCAGGGATATCCATTCTGCGTATGCTGTCAATACGGCCCCCACTCTGCTGGAATTTTCCGGTGAAGAATTTAAAAACACATTCAAGGGTGCACACGATGCATCCTATTATAAAGGCTTGTTTGACAATGCGGTGTATGTGGCAAAAGCGGAAAAGGAAGGGAGAAAACTCAAGCAGGTCACCGTGTATACCACACCCACCTGCTCCTGGTGCACCACCCTGAAATCCTACCTCAACAAGAACAACATCCGCTATACGGAAATCGATGTTTCCAGAAATGAAGCGGCGGCACAGGAGATGGTCCGCAGAAGCGGACAGCAGGGCGTTCCCCAGACCATGATCGGCGGGGAGATGATCGTGGGATTCGATAAGACAAAAATCAACCGCCTCCTGGAAATACAGGGATAAACCAGTATCAAATTTAATACACATATTTAAAATAATTAATAATGAAAGAATTACAACCCATAAACCAGAATGTTTTACTGGACATGACAGAGGAAGCCCGTGAGCAGACGACCGCTGCAGGGATCATCATCCCCGATACGGCCAGGGAAAAGCCGAAGACGGCAAAAGTGGTCGGACTGAGCAATATCGATAATGCCGAAATCTCCGTCGGAGATGTGGTGCTTTTCAAGGAGTATTCGGGCACCGAAACCGAATTTGAAGGAAGGAAATACCTTATTCTACCTTATGCAGAGTTGCTCGCCAAGGTAGTGGAAACCGAATCGATCTGATAACTCAGATCCGGATTTTGAATCCTGCATCCCGTTTCCCGGACCGTCAGTTTCGGGAGACGGGATGTTTTGTTATAATGTTTTCGTAATTTTAGCTTGAAACCCTGAAACCGGAAACATCCATGAAAAAACAGATCCCTTTCTTCAGTGTTCTGGGTGAAGCCCAGACCTACCTCAATATCATCTATATTTTTGTCGCTTTTCCGCTCAGCGTGCTTTACTTTTCCCTGGTCATAACCGGTCTGTCTTTGTCTTTGGGGCTTCTGGTGATCGTGGCAGGGTTTTTTATTTTCATCGGCACCCTTTTGATGATCCGCGGATTCCGATGGCTGGATATCCAGCTTACCCGGGTGTTCCTGGGCCGGAGCATCCCCGTGAAAAAGGAAACCCAGGAAAGCGGTAAATTCTCCGCATTCATGCAACAACTCTTCGGTTCCCCCGCTACCTGGAAGGGACTGGTACACTACCTTTTCATTAAATTCCCGCTGGATACCATCATCTGGAGCATCTCCATTAGTTTCCTTGCCATTACGCTTGAACTGCTTCTTGCCCCTGTGCTGGACCAGTTCTGGTGGTTTGATGACGAGGGACTGAATCGCTGGCTGATAAGTTTTTTCGGTGACGTGTACGTACTCCCCTTCCTGGGTATCATCTGGGGAATGATCAGCCTGCATGTGGTAAGGGGACTGGCATGGGTTTCCAGGGAAGTTAACCAGGTATTGCTGGGTGATTAAAAACCAACAATCATGAAAAAATCAATTATCGTTCCAGGCATTCTCGGAATTGCTCTTTTGCTTATTGCCCTTCTCTTTCGTCATCTTCAACTCCCCAACCAGATCCTGCTTATCCTGGCAGGTTCCCTGAGCATATTCTTTGTGGGACATATCGCATATACTGCGTTCAGGACCGCTAGACGTGAAAGCCTTTCCGGAAAGATCTTTGAATGGGCCCTTTTCGCCTGGATGCTTGTCCTGGTTGTTTACCTGTTTTTCCATCTGTATACGAACCGGGATAATGTTTTCCTGATCCCCTGGGGGATCCTGCTTGCCGGAAGCATCCTGGTATTCCTTGTGCCCGCCATACGTGGCAAGACAGGCGAGATCGGCAACCATGTCTGGTTTGCGGGAATGTACACCCTCTGCGTTGCCCTGGTCTGGTTGACCAATCCCATTGATTTTCAACTGCCAGACAGGTCTTATAGTCCTGCAATCGACCATCCCGCCTACCCGGAAGGTTCCGGTCCCACGGTTATGATCGATGAAGCCCACAATAATTTTCATACCATGTCCGGCCGCTATTATGCCTTTGCAAATGTTCTCCGCAAAGACGGATACCGGGTAATGCCCCTTGCAGATACATTAAGCAGGGAAGCCCTTTCAGGTTGCAGGATCCTGGTTATATCCAATGCCCTTAATGAAAAAAACATCAATAACTGGTATAATCCGATTTATCCCGCATTTACTTCCGGAGAGATCGATGTTCTGGAGGAATGGGTGAACAACGGAGGAAGCCTTTTCCTGATCGCGGACCATATGCCCATGCCTGGTGCAGTTAAAGGTATTGGCAAAAGGTTCGGTTTCACCCTGCACAACAGCTTTAACAGTGATTCCATGCCTGCACCGAATTTCTTCTGCCAATCGGACAGTACATTTGTGTCTGCTCTGGCAACTACCCTGGAAGGGGAAGAACTTGATTCCGTCGTGATACTGACAGGCCATGGATTTGATTTTCCTTCGGATGCTACACCAATCCTGTTGTTTAAGGAAAGCTCATACATTTTGTTGCCGGACACGGCCTGGCAATTTCATCGTGGCACCCCAAGGATTAAAGCGGTCGGCATGTCCCAACTGGCTTACAAGAAGTACGGCAAGGGCCGGGTCGTCATTGCAGGCGAGGCAGCTATGTTCACGTCTCAGTGTTATGGTGGACTTAGTTTTAAGAAGGGTGGTATGAGTGCTTCAACAGCCAAGGACAATTATAAACTTCTTCTTAATCTCATCCACTGGCTTGACGGCCTGTATGAATGATGGTTAAAACCTAATCCCGGCAGGATTCAGGGATTTCAGTACAGGATGTTCCCCCAGGCTTCGCTCCGGAGGCCCGGGTTTCCGGGATGTATTGTATAACAGTCCCCCGAACACCTTAAAATCAAAACAGAATTATAATTTTGGTGCGTCGTATTCTCAACCATTAACTAATTATATCAATTATGAAAAAAGTTCTGCCGTTACTGGCCGCAATTTTATTTTTAGCGGCCGGCTGCAATCAAACAGGTAAAAAAATGAACGATTCAGAGAATCCCTTTTTCAGTGAATTTTCTACTCCCTTCCAGGTTCCTCCCTTCGACCTGATCGAAGAGGAGCATTTTCTTCCGGCTTACGAAAAAGCCATGGAGTTGCAAAAACAGGAAATCGGGGAGATCATCGGCAACCCGGAAGATCCAAGCTTTGAGAATACCATCGAAGCACTGGACCGCTCGGGCAGGATGTTGGACAAAGTGGAAAATGTATTCAGCAATCTGCGTTCCACCAACACCAACGATGAGCTGGATGCCATCGCGGAACAGGTGGAACCGATGGTGGCGGCCAACAGGGACGATATCAACCTGAACCCGGAACTATTCAAACGTGTCAAGGCCGTTTACTATGAGAAGGATGATCTGGTGCTGAACACGGAGCAGACTTCCCTGCTGGACAGGATCTACAAAAATTTTGTCCGCGGCGGGGCCAACCTGAATGATGAGGACAAGGCAAAACTCCGGGAGATCAATACGAAATTGTCGGTCTTAACCCTGAAATTCGGGAACAATGTCCTGGCAGAAACCAATAATTATAAACTTTATATCGAGAACGAAGAGGACCTTGCCGGGCTGCCGGAGGGCGTGATCGCAGGCGCAGCGGATGCTGCCAAAGCCGACGGACAGGAAGGCAAATGGCTCTTCACGACCCACCGTCCCAGCATGTATCCTTTCCTGACCTATTCCGAAAATCGGGATCTGCGGGAGAAATTGCATAAATCCTACTATCACCGCGGGGACAACGATAATGAATTCGACAATAAGGAGATCATCAAGGAGATCGTAGCCCTCCGGCTGGAGAAAGCACAATTGCTGGGCTACGAAACACATGCTCATTATATCCTTGAACGGAACATGGCGAAGAATCCCGAAAACGTCTACAAGCTGATCCGCCCCATCTGGGATGCCGCATTGCCCCTTGCAAAGAGTGAGGTCGAGGAAATGCAGGAGATCATCGACCAGGAGGACGGGAATTTCAAACTTGAAAACTGGGATTGGTGGTACTATGCCGAAAAGGTGCGCAAGGCCAAATACGATCTCGATGACGAGGAAATAAGGCCCTACTTCCAGCTCGAAAATGTCCGTGATGCCTTTTTCCAGGTGGCCAATAACCTCTGGGGACTCACCTTCACTCCCCTCCCCGACATCCCGAAACCACACCCGGATGCCCAGGCATATGAAGTCAAGGAAGCCGACGGATCTCATGTTGGAGTGCTGTATATGGATTTCTTCCCAAGATCCAGCAAGCGTGGCGGGGCATGGATGAGCTCTTACCGGAAACAGTACCGCCAGGACGGGGAAAAGATCTACCCGGTGATCACAACGGTATTTAATTTCACCAAACCCGCAGGCGACAAACCATCCCTGATCAGTTTTGACGAAGCCAGCACCATCTTCCATGAATGCGGACATGCCCTGCATGGCCTTCTTTCGGATTGCAATTACCACACCCTCTCCGGAACCGCTGTGGCAAGGGATTTTGTAGAGCTGCCTTCCTCCATTATGGAAAACTGGTGTGCGGAACCAGAGGTCATGAAAATGTACGGGAAGCACTACGAAACCGGTGAAACCATCCCGGATGAGCTGATCGAAAAGATCCAGAAGTCCGGGCATTTCAACCAGGGATTTGTCAACCTAGAATACCTTTCCGCCGCCTTCCTTGATATGGACTGGCATACCCTGAAGGAAGCATCGGAAATTGATGTCCGCCAGTTCGAATCGGATGCCCTGGCTGAGCTGGGACTCATCCCCGAGATCGTGGTCCGCTACCGGAGCACCTACTTCAGCCATATATTCGCCGGGGGGTATTCTGCCGGATATTACGCCTATAAATGGTCCGAAGTGCTCGATGCGGATGCATTCGAAGCCTTCAAGGAAACTTCCCTTTTCGATGCAGAAACTGCCAGGTTGTACCGGGAGAATATCCTCGCAAAAGGCGGAACCGAGGATGCCATGGAATTGTTTAAGAAATTCCGGGGTAGGGAACCTTCCATCGAACCGCTCCTGAAGCGAGATGGACTGGCCAAACCCTGATGGCCCGGCATAATCCTATGGCCGGCCGGTTCATTCCTCCTTGCATAAGACACTCCGGATCAGCCACAGGTGCAAGCGTCTGAATTACTGGAATAAAGGGTGCCCCTGTACGGGTGGTCCCCTTTTCTAAATATTTTCATATATTTATTGCCAGTTTTGAGCCAGCTTTTTATGTTTATCCCCCTCAGGATAAGGTTGTTACACAATTTTGGCAGAAGCTCCTTCAATATCGGCTTTCTGTTTGCCCTCATTGGGCTGGCCTTCGTTGTCTATTTTAGTTTTGAGTTAAACTGGAAGATCATCCTTGCCGATAAGACGGACTTCAAAACCGCATCAGCCGTCATCACGGAATTTCAAGAAACCCAGTATACGATAGACGAGAATCCGCTATTTGAATACCACTATCGTTATTCGGTCGCCGGAATGGAACCGAATTCCGGCTCATTTCTTGAATACGCCGGGTCCTACAGGACCGGCCAGGAAATTCAGATCGAATACCTGATAAAGGCCCCTGAAGTTTCCCGCTTCGCCGGAAAGGACCGGCGAAACTATGACAAAGTTATGTTCCTGGCCGGGATTGGGGGACTCCTGGTTGGATTTTCCTTCCTCTACCCTTCTTGCCGAAAGACCAGGAGGGAGCGGAAGATCCTTATGGCGGGACTCCCTTCCAAGGGCAAACTGATCCATGCCGAACCGACCAACCTGAAATTCAATGAACAGACCGTCTATAACCTAACCTATGAGTATGCTACTTTGCAAAATCAGTCCCAAAAACTTTCGGTCAGGTCTCACATGATCCGGAATCTTTCGGAGGAGTACACGGAAAACCTCATCTATGATCCCAGGAAACCCTCCAGGGCAGTAATCGTAGATACCCTTCCGGGTGCGGTAGCCAGGTATGTCACACGTAAAATCAGTCCTGCCCGTTCCTGAGCCGGCCTGTTTGTTTTTTCCCCTGAAACTGTCAAGCCTGCTTTTACTATCTTTACGCCTTCATGAAAAAATACTGTGATATTCCCTTTGCTCCAGCAAAGTTTCCCGTTTTTTACGGATGGATCATACTGATTGCGGGGACCATAGGGATCATTATGAGCCTCCCCGGGCAGACCATCGGGGTTTCGATTTTTACTGAAAACCTCCTTGAGGATCTGGAGATCAACCGGAACAACCTGAGCCTTGCCTATCTTGTCGGAACGCTGGGATCGGGATTCCTGATAACACGAGCCGGAAAACTCTATGACCGCTATGGTGCCAGGACCATGGCATTTATTGCTGCAGGCATGCTCGGCCTGATGCTGTTCTTTCTCACCCGTATCGAGGGCGTAATTGATTTCCTCAACGACTGGCAGAAGATCTCACCTGTGGTCGCCACCTTTATTCTTCTTGCCTTCGGTTTCTGGGGGATTCGTTTTTTCGGACAGGGATTGCTGACCATGGTTTCCCGGAACATGGTAATGAAATGGTTTAATAAAAGAAGGGGCATGGCCAATGCGGTCCTGGGAATTTTTTCAGCATTTGGCTTTTCCCTCGCCCCCAAGATCTTTAACCAGATCATAGTGAAACTGGAATGGCAGGGAGCATGGTTGCTGCTGGCAATGATTGTTGGATTCGGATTTGTCATTATCGTTTTGATCCTGTACCGGGATAATCCCAAAGATTGCGGATGTGTAGCGGACGGTGTGCGTATATCAAACAAGAAGATTAAACGGCCCCCGAGCCTGCCCGATCGTGACTACACCCTTTCGGAGGCAAGGCGCACAAGGGCTTACTGGGCCTTTACATTTGGAATCACCCTTTCCGCCCTGTATATCAGCGGGTTGATCTTCCATGTTGTATCGGTATTCGATACTGCCGGCCTTTCAAAGGATATGGCACTCGGAATCTTCGTCCCCACATCCATCATCGCCATTGTGGTGCAATTTACCTGTGGATACATCAGTGATTTTATCCGCTTAAAGTATTTGCTTCTGCTGTTTATGGCGGGAATGCTTATCACTGGCGTGGGACTCATATTCCTCGGAGATTATCCCCCTGCATACTGGTTCATCATATCCGGGAACGGGATTGTCTGGGGACTTTATACCGTCCTGATCGCAGTGACCTGGCCGAGGTTTTACGGTTTGAAACATCTGGGAGCCATTTCCGGTTTTTCCCTGAGCTGGAGTGTAATCGGTTCTGCACTGGGACCCTATCTGTTCAGCCTGTCCCTTAATCTTACAGGAGGCTATAACCTGGTTGCATGGCTCTCCCTGGCACTTTCCGTATTTTTGTTATTATTTGCATTCAAGGCAGATAACCCGAATGAAACTCCTGGGAAAAAATAGTAAATTAATGGAAATTTCATGCCATGAAAGATCTCCGAAAAACCATCCACATTAAGGTCCCCCGCGAAGAAGTCTTCAATGCCATCACCAATCCCCTCACCATTGAGCTCTGGTCCGGGTATGAGGCCACCATGGAGCCCAGGGCAGGCGCGGAGTTTTCCCTGTTCGCCGGCGACATAACAGGTACGGTCCGCACGATGGATCCTCCCTCGCTGCTTGAGCAGGTATGGGGCTTCGGAGACCAGGAAGAAGAATCCATCGTCCGGATCGAGTTGTTCGACGAGTCCCCGAACACAAGGCTCGAACTCAGCCATACCAATATTCCCGATGAAGCCTTCGAGAACATTGAAACCGGCTGGAAGCATTATTACCTTGGAGCCCTGAAATCCTACCTTGAGGATTAGTTCCCGCTGCTTCCATTTTCCGGGGATGTAAATCCTTTGTATCTTTAATCCAGAAACCCCCTGTACCAAGAATGAGATCGCTCTTTAGTATTACCGGCATTGTTTTTTATCTCTGGGCTTTCGTCTCGGTTCCGGTAATTGCAAGAGACCTGGATGAGATTAAAAAGAGCGGAAAGATCCGCATCGCGTTTACCGAAACCGACTATAATACCATCAATTACCCCCTTGCCCTGGAATTTGCCAGGTACCTGAATGTTGAGCTGGAAGCCGTGACCATTACCTGGGAACAGGCTTTCCAGATAAACGGCAGGATCCCGGATGATGTGCAGACCAATCCGGAGGTTTCGTATACCCCGGACATATTCAAAGAAGTGGATGCGGTTTTCAGCACCTTTACCGTGCTCGAATGGAGGAAACGCATATTTGGCTTTGCGGAAACCCTTTTTTCCGCAGAACTTATTATGATAAAAGAGGAAGATGCCTCCCCCAAAAACTACGAGGAACTCAAAGGGAAAAAAATCGCCATGATGCGCGGAACCAGCTTCGAGAGCCGGATCTCCGAAATAAATGAGTCGATCGGGGGTGGCATCACTACCATACTCACTGAAAGTTCAGACGAGGCAAAAGATCTCCTCGAAAACGGACAGGCCTGGGCTGTGGTCCTGGATGCGGATGAGGCATTAAATTTCCGCGCACAGAACAATAATGCATATAAGATAGGGATCCCCATCAGCTCGGTGAGCAAAACTGCATATGCCGTCGCAAAAGGAAATTCACTGCGGAACGAGATCGAAAACTTCTTCGAGACCATTGCCAATAACGGGCAGCTTGACCGGATCTTTAACGACATGTTCGGCATGACCTATTCGGCCTATTTCCAGCAGATCTCGAAAAGTTCACGCCTTGAATACCTGAACCGGGACCTGGGCGAGATCCTGGCATCCAAAAAAATTGTAGTAGCCCTCAGGGAAAGGAATTTCATTTATAAGGAAGGGGGACCAAAACAGCTTATGCATGCACTTGCAGAGGAATTTGCGGATTTTCTGGGCGTTCAGATGGAATTTGTTGTGACACCTTATTTTGCCAAATATTGGGAAGCAGAGGATGGGCAGGTTTACAGGGACAGTTCCTACACACCGGAATGGTTCAATTATTTTGACGTGGCCTGTGAAGTGATCGCACCCCTTGACTGGAGAAGCAACAAGGTCGACCTGGTCGGGATCTATCCCTCTGAGTACACCCTTATCGCCAGAAAAGATACCAGGATAACCAGCATAGAGGATCTGAAACATCTTTATGGTGTGACCGGCCGGGAAACCGTGTATGAGCAGATCCTGCTTGAAAACGGCGTGGACAGTTTGTACTACGCAAGGGTGAACGATTTTCTACCCGATGTCAGGGACGGCAAGGCGGACTATACCATGATCTATAATGCTTTTTTTGAATTGTCCGACTTTCCTGACCTGGAAGTAAAACTGCCCGTGGGTGAGCTTGAAGTATGCTGGGCCCTCAGAAAGGACCAGCCCGAACTGCAATGGGCCCTGGAGGAATTCATTAAAAGATCCGAAGAAAAAGGACTGATCAATATCCTGCTGAAAGCTATGCGGGGACAAACCCTGCAGAGCACGGAAGATTTCATCAGCAGTTATTATGAACGTTTCCAGACCGGCCAGCTTCCCTATGTGCTTTATGGCACCGAAGACGGCCTGCCACAGGAAGATGTCTTTTCCATTTACCAGGACAACAGGGGCTATATGTGGTTCGGGACCAATTCCGGTGTGGTCCGGTACAATGGCCGGGAAATGACCCTCTGGGATTCCGATAAGGGACTGGTCGATAATACCGTGCTGGATATAAAACAGGATACCGGGGGACTCATTTACTTTGCCACATCAAAGGGCATTGCTGTATTCAGGGAAGACAGCATAATCGAAAATATACTGGAGGAGATTTCATTCAGCTCCATTTTTATCGACAGTTACGATACCAAATGGCTGTTAGGGGATAACGGAATCTATCTTATCGATCCCGAATTTAAACTATCCCATTTCAATGAAGCTTTCCCGGAATTGCCCGACAATGTCTACGATGTGGGAGAGGATCCGGTTACCCATGATAAATACATCGCCACGGCCGATGGGATCTTTATATTCTCCCGTGCCGACAATACCCTTACCAAGGTATTTGACGAATATTGCTATTCCCTGTTTATCGATGTCAACGACAGCATCTGGATCTCCACTCAAAATGGTCTGTATATATCAAGCCTGGGTGATTTTCGTTCGGGACTCATGGCCGACAGGAAAAGGAAGCTGAACAATAGCCTTAATTTCTCCGGCAAGATCATAAAGGGCATCTTCCAGAACAGCTTCGGTTCCGTCTGGCTGATCTCAGATTCTGAGATCCTCCAGGTATTGTCAACGGACCAGAAAGCCATCAAGTATGAAAAAGAAATCGGGCTGAAAAACAATAATATTCTTTCTTTCTGGGTAGACCTTGAAGATAATATCTGGATCGGATTTTCAGGTGGATTGCAGCGCCTGACCAATAAACGCGGGCTTCGGAATTTTTATCCCAATACGATCAACTCCTATATATATTCCTCCTTCGAAGACAGTTACGGCCGGATCTGGATAGCCTCCAACAACGGCATTTATTACTATAAGAATACCCTGGTGAACTATACATCCAGGCTTTCCAGCCAGACCGAAAAATTCTGTGCAACCCTTCTGCCTTCAGGCAATATACTGGCGGCTTCCTCAGAAGGCCTCTATGAGATCAGCACCACTACCCTGCAGGTTGTGCACCGCCGGCAATTTTCCAATTACCTTCTGAGCATTGAAAACATGGTCGTATCGGATAAAGGCGAAATCTTTCTGCTTACGGGATTGAACGGAGTGGTTTACTATCTTGAGGATTTCCGGGCTGATCCGAAGGTGATCGAAACGAAACAAACAACCAATATTTACCAGTTGATTGATCTTAATGGCACCATAATAGGCGGCAATAAGACTGAAATTGTGGATTTCCGCGAGGGGAAATTCCGGACGATCGAAAGGATCGGATGCAATATATGGAGTATGTGCAATGCCGATGATATCTTATGGATTGGAAGCGATTGCGGGTTATGGAAATTCCAGGACGGTGAATATCATAAAATGGATGTGCCCGGAGACAATACGGTCATCAAGGCCATTACGCCGGCAAAAAATAAAAACTATCTCTGGCTGGGTACCAATAATGGATTTTCCTATTACAACACGTCAAACAACAACATAGAATTTACCATCAATTCAAAGGACGGCCTGCCTGGAAATGAAATAACCGTCGGAAATCTTTTTATCGATGCCAATGACCTGCTCTGGATCGGGACTTACCACGGTATTTCCAATTTTAACCTTCGCGCCAAGGCATCCCGGACTTTTACGCCCCTGTGTTATATTGAGAAAATCCTGCTTAACGGTGAACCGATCGATAAGGAAAGCGGGAAAGTGTTCAGGCACTTCGAAAATAACCTCGTTTTTGAAATCTCGGGATTATCATATTCCGACGAACGATCCATTGAATATGAGTTCTACCTCAGGGGGGTGGAAAATGAATACTCCTCCTATAATAAAGGCCCTGAATTCAAGGCCTATTACAACAACCTTCCCCCCGGAAAGTATGAATTCATATATAAGGCCAAGGGCAAGAACAACATCTGGGGATACGCTCAGAAATACGAGTTCACCATTTTGAAGGCCTGGTACCAGACCTGGTTGTTCAGAATCAGCCTGATCCTGCTTATTATCGCCGGTGCATGGTCTTTTTACAAGATCCGCGTCCGTACCATCGAAGAACAGAAAAAAAGACTTGAGCAGCTCGTCAGGGAGCGCACCCATGAACTCGAGGTCGCCAATATTGAGATCGAGGCCCAGCGTGATCTTGCCACCGCACAGCGGGATAAGATCTACCAGCAAAAAAAGGAGATCGAGGACAGCATATACTATGCACAGAGGATCCAGCAATCCCTGTTGCCATCCAGGGATTTCCTTGACCGCCTGCTTCCCGAACATTTCATTTTCTTCAAACCCAGGGATATTGTCAGTGGTGATTTCTACTGGGCCAATTACATCCGTGAAAAACTTATTATAACTGCTGCAGATTGCACCGGCCATGGAGTCCCGGGGGCATTCATGAGCATGCTGGGCATTGCTTTTCTGAATGAGATCGTCAATAAGCAGGAACAGATCGATGCCAGTATTATTTTGAATCAACTCCGCAACGAAATCATTCAAGCACTGGGGCAAACGGGGGCAGAAGGGGAAGCAAAGGACGGTATGGATATGGCACTGTGCATCATCGACCCGAAGCAAAAAACCCTTCAGTTCGCCGGAGCAAACAACCCGCTGTACCACATCCGGAAAAAAGAACTGATGGAGACCAAGGGAGACAAGATGCCGGTTGCCATCCATGAAAGAATGCCCCCTTTTACCAGCCATACCATTTCCCTTGAATCAGGAGATGCGCTTTATCTTTTTTCAGACGGATATGCGGACCAGTTCGGCGGTACCAGGGGAAAGAAATTCATGTACAAGGCATTTAAAAATCTTCTTACTGAAATTTCCGTGAAATCCATGTCCGGGCAGGCCGAGATTCTTGAAAAAACAATGGCCGACTGGCAGGGGACCTACGAACAGATCGATGACATGGTGATCATCGGGATCCGCATTTAAATTCTTCCAATGCAACCCTCGGGAAATTCAGCTGTCTTTCCAGTTAAAACAGATCCGTTTAAAATTTATCCGTTATGAAACACTCGATGAAAAAAATAATAATGGCAGCAATGATTATGCTGTCTTTTGGTGGACTGCGGGCCCAGGATAGCGATATTCAAACTCTGTTCTCCGGAAGTACCCGTATCAGCGGGTTCGGGGGACCACTGATGAGTTTCACCACCGTTAACGGTACCTTTGCCCATATGATGGGCGGCGGCGGCGGTGTGCTTCTGGGAGATTTCTTCCTTGGGGGGTATGGCGAGGGACTCACGAACCAGATCCTCATTGACGGAGATCGACTTGATTTCGGCCATGGGGGATTCTGGACCGGTTACTCCTTTATGGCCAACAGGCCCTTCCATCCGACCTTGTCTGCACAGATCGGCTGGGGGAATGCCAGGGAGGGTGAATTTGACCAATCAACCTACACCACCGATAACGTATTCGTGTTCAATCCCGCCCTGGAACTGGAAATGAATTTCACCCATTTTTTTCGTCTCGGAATCGGAGTGCATTACCGCCTGGTCACCGGTGTAGATCCACAGATGCATCTTGAACCGATCAGCAATGCGGACCTCTCGGGCCCCGGTGCCATGCTGACGTTTAAGTTCGGATGGTTCTGAAAATACCCTTTTCCAAAACAGACATAGTTTGATTGCTGGGCGGGGACCTTTGAGTCCAGGGGTCCCCGCCCATTTTGTATATCCATCACCGGATATATTTTTTTCTTATTTTTAGAAAGTGTATGATTTCATTGTAATCGGTTCCGGTTTTGGTGGCAGTGTTTCGGCCCTGCGACTTGCTGAAAAAGGCTACTCCGTGCTGGTGATTGAAAAGGGGAAAAGGTACTCCCACACGGATTTCCCCAGAACGAACTGGAGCCTGAGAAAATATCTATTGTTGCCGGCATTGCGTTTTTTCGGATTCCAGAAGCTGACCTTTAACCGTTACGCCAGTATTCTGACCGGTATCGGGGTGGGTGGAGGCAGCCTTGTCTATGCCAACACCCTGTTCCATCCCCGGATGAGTTCTTCGAACATCCTTCCTGGAAATATTATGCCAGCTGGAAACGGATACTCCATCCCTATTATGAAAAGGCCGCCTTCATGATGGGTCGTACCAAATATGACCGGATGAACCCGGAGGACAGGTTGCTGAAGGAAATCGCCGTTGAAATGGGCCGGTCCGATACCTTTGAAAATGTCCAGGTAGCGGTATACTTCGATGAGGATACCCGGGAAAAGGATCCTTATTTCGGCGGACTCGGGCCCATTCGAAAACCGTGTACAGAATGCGCCGGATGCATGGTCGGTTGCCGCGAGAATGCAAAAAATTCACTGGATAAGAACTACCTGTACTTTGCCGAAAAAACAGGCGCCGAGATCCGCGCCGAAACCAGGGCTGTGAAAATCGAATGCCAGCAGGGCGAGTACCTGGTCAGCACAAAATCATCCACTTCGCTTTTTCGGCGCAGGCCGGTTGTGGTCAGGGGCCGGGGACTCATCCTTGCCGGGGGCACGCTGGGAACCATGGAACTGCTCCTGAAGCAAAAATACAAATACAGATCCCTTCCGGCCCTTTCCGACCGGCTGGGATACGGGGTGCTGACAAATTCGGAAACCCTTTGTGCGGTCTCATCCATTCCCGCAAAGATGAACAATGGCCTTGCCATCACCTCGGCCTTTAATCCCGATGAGCATACCCATATTGAAGTGGTGAAGTACCCGGATGGATCCAATGCGCTGAAAGCATTCTTTTCCCTGTCTGCCAGCGGTTCGAGATATAACTTCGTCCGGTTCCTGAAACTGATCAGAAACAGCTTCCTGCGTCCGGGGAAATTCCTTAAAATGTTTTTTGACAGGACCTGGTCAAGCAACCTCGTTATTTTTCTCGTCATGCAACACATTGAAAATGCGATGGATAAGATCCCTGAAAAAGCAGGAAGCCGGAAGGTGACACTCGAAAAACAACTGAATGAAATTCAATGATCCCTTTCCTCCACTCGATACGAACCTGCTGGATCGGCCTGCTGTTGTTCCCCCTTATTCTGAATGCCTGCAGTTCGGGGCATGCTGCCACAGGATACGATGATCCCGCCCGGCTTGTCCCTTACATGAACGGCCTCAGGATCGACGGGGATGCCGGGGACTGGCAGGGTATTTATCCTTCCAACCTCATTCTGTCAGATATATACGGGAATGTGCCCGACACCTCCGATCTGCTTGCATGTTTCCGGATGGCCTGGAACGAGGAGGGTCTTTTCGTCCTTGCGGAAATACATGATGATTCCATAGTCGAAGATCCATCCAGATTCTGGAACGGCGACGGTATTGAACTTTTTATCAGTCCCCGGAAAGGATCCTTCAACATCATTCAGATCTCTGTTCGCCCATCCTATGACCTGCCTGATTCCCTTGCCGCCATTATTTATTATGACCACCGCAGATCGGAAGCATTGCGGAAGATCCCTCCTGTCTCTTTTTTCTGCTGTAATAAATCCACAAAGAATTATACGCTGGAAGGCAGAATCCCTCTCGATATACTGGGGATCGCGGAAACTGCACCCGGAATGGAGATGGCCGTTCAGGTCTACATAAACGATGCCGACATGGAGGAAGACACCGCGAATCAGAGCCTTCCCTGGTATCCGGTTCGCGATTCATACCGGAATCCCTATGCATTTTACAGGGTCCGGTTCAGCGAATCCGTCCCAAATACCACACTGCCGGAAGTCCGGGCGTATCTCAAGGACGATGAATCCCTTCATATAAAGGTCCTTTCGGATCACCCCTGTCCCAGGAAGGGGCTGGAAATCCGTTCCGGTCATTTGAGCAGGCAATTTCATCTGCAACGGGATACAGGCGGGATATATACCCGGCAATTGAACGTTCCCTACAAGAAATTTTCGCCTTCCGACCCACCCCTGCGGTTCTTCTGTCAGGACAGTTTTTTCCTCCGCCTTGACCCTTGCATGCTTCAACGTGTCTATGAGGATAAACCGAAACCGAACCGTTTCGAGGATGAGATCAGGATCTTCGAGATCATGGATCATTTTCAATCCCCTACGGAGAATTCAATACTCTTTACCGGCAGTTCAACCATCCGGGAATGGTTCGATCTTGAAAGCGACCTGCCAGGTCTCAATCTGTTGAACCGTGGGTTTGGAGGATCTACCATGCAGGACCTTAATTATTACCTCGACCGTATTGTATTCCCATACAACCCGTCGAAGATATTTGTGTATGAGGGCGACAATGACATCGCCCGCGGTGCGGATCCCCAGGAATTCATCCATGACTGTCTTTCCTTTATTCAGGCCTGCCAGAGGATGATCCCGGAAACAGAGATCTATTTTTTGTCGATCAAACCCAGTCCCGCGAGGATGCGCAACTGGGAGCAAATGCAGGAGGCCAATCGCATGCTATTCGAGCTGGCCGGTCGGTTTGACAAAGTCCATTATATTGATATTTCAGCGGATCTGTTTTTTGATGACGGGAGGATCCGGGAGGACCTGTATAAAGATGACAGGCTGCATTTTAATGCGCTTGGATACGAAACCCTGGTGCAGGCGCTATGGCTTTTTCTCTATGAATAAACAATATACATAATTATATGAATGCTTCTGAATTACAAGAGCTTATTGTTAAGCAAGAACAATTTTTTCGTTCCGGAATCACCCTGGATACCGGTTTTCGTATCCGCACCCTGTGCAAACTGAGGGATCTTCTCCGCGAATACCATGAAGAACTGATCGAGGCTTTCCGGCTGGATCTGGGCAAGCATCCTTTTGAATCCTATGGCAGCGAACATGGCCTTGCCATACAGGAGCTGGGGATCATGATCCGGAACCTGAAAAAGTGGTCACGGCCCCAGCGTGCCTATACACCGGCGGTTCACTGGTTCGCAAAAAGTTTTTACCTGCATCAGCCCTATGGAAGGGTTTTGATCATTTCTCCCTGGAACTATCCCCTGCAGCTGTTGTTCATGCCGCTGATCGGTGCGGTGGCGGCCGGGAATTGCATCCTGGCCAAACCTTCGAGGCATGCCGCGCATACCAGCCGTCTAATGCAAAAACTGATTTCAGAAAATTTCGACCCGGGTCATATTTTCCTTGTGGAAGGAGGAAGCGAAACCAACAGGATTTTGCTGGAAGCGGCCTTTGATTATATTTTCTTTACCGGCAGTTCCGAGGTAGGTAAAAAAGTCATGGAGGCGGCTTCCAAAAACCTTACCCCCCTTTCTCTTGAACTTGGGGGCAAATCGCCTGTCATTGTCGAACCCGATGCAATTCCTTCCCAGGCTGCGCGAAGGATCTTATGGGGAAAACTTTTAAATGCGGGACAATCCTGCGTTGCCCCGGATTACCTGCTGGTGCATAAAGACATCCGGGCAGCCCTGGTAGAAGAGATGCAGAAATATCTGATGAATGCCTATGGCCCTGATTTGAGGAACAACCAGGATTATGCCAGGATCATTGACCGTCCGAATGCAGAAAGGCTGGCAGGATTGCTTGAGGGAAAAAAGATCCTCCTGGGCGGCGAGTGCGAACCCTCAGAACGGTACATTGCCCCGGCCCTTGTATTGATAGAGGACCATGATGATATACTTCTGCAGGAGGAGATTTTTGGTCCCATATTACCGCTTGTGGAATACCGGCATCTCGAAGAAGCAATGTCCATTATCAGAAAAAATCCCAGTCCGCTTACCCTTTATGTTTTCACCCGTTCCAGGAAAGTGCAGCAGCAGGTGATCCGGGGCACCCAGTCCGGAAGCGGGTGTATCAACGAGACGGTGGTTCATTTCATCAATCCGTATCTGCCATTCGGAGGGGTTGGCAAGAGTGGAATGGGCAGATACCATGGAAAATACAGCTTTGAAGCATTCTCCTATAAACGATCTTTCCTGAAAAAAGCCACATGGGTCGATTTCCCGGTCAGATACCCTCCCTATAAAAATAAGATCAGGCTGCTGAAGATGCTTATCCGCTGAACCTGTTGATCAGGTTTCAATTTCAACCCATACGGGACAATGATCGGAATGCTTTGCCTCATTGATGATGCCGGCTCCCCGCAGGAAGGGTAGCAATTCTCTGGTCAGCATATGATAATCCAGGCGCCATCCCAGGTTTTTTCCCCTTGCATTGGCCCGGAAGCTCCACCAGCTGTATTTTAC
>CAZVLG010000195.1:0-5904 GCA_964627835.1 uncultured Bacteroides sp. | reverse complement strand
GTGGGCGATAATGGATTCGAACCATTGACCCCCTGCTTGTAAGGCAGGTGCTCTGAACCAGCTGAGCTAATCGCCCGGGCGCTTTCGGGATACCCTGAGAGCGGCTGCAAATATACAGGACTATTTTATTTTAACAAAGGTTTTTACACAAAAAACATACCTGGCGCGGGAGGGTCAGGGAGCGGGCTGGATATGTGTTTTAATGAACTTTATGATGGCAGGGTAATCCGGTGGCAGGGTGCCATATCCCCCGTCGTGTATCAGGTAGCCCAGTGTGCTCAGTATAGGTTCACCGGCCGCCGGTATTTCGGTATTAATGAGGCCTTCCTCACCCAGTAATTCATAGACGGGACTGGCTGTAACTGCTGCCAGGAATTCACCCTTCGGATCGGACCAGTAATCCGTATTCCCCGTCAGGAGGAACAGGGGTCGTAGTGCCACCAGGTCCTTGGCCTTGCCTCCTGGGGAGGATTCCTGAAACCCTTTTCCAGGAGATGTTCCTGACCAGAAACAGGCGGACAGTGCAGGAAAATAAATACAGGGAGAAGAACGCCGGGTAATCTTTTGCAGCAGGAAAATATAGTTTTTTTCATTGGGTCACCTGAAATCCAGGAGGTCCGCCCTGCGTTTTTTAAATGCATGACTCCAGGCATGGCATCCGAACCTGGAACCATCCAGTTAGCAGTTTACCTCACAGGTATTGGTTTTAATTCTCTTAAATATAGATAATTTACAGCATCGTAAGGCTGAACCATAGATGCAAATCTCCAGAAAGCTGCCGGGAGAAGCCTGCTATGGTTCCGATTAAACGAAAATATTTCTTTCAGGCAATGTAAATTATCTGGTTTTTTATGATATCTGTGTGTTGTTTAATTATGTAATTTTGAGTGCTTGAATTATACTGGGAACACAGGTACCAAGAAATATTTATTACACAATTAAATTCATCGCTATGGCCCCGAAAAAAGGAACATCGAAGACTGCGGGAGCCACAACGAAAAAGGCTGTAAGCAAAACATCAGGAAAGGCTGCCACGGGGAAATCGACCACTGCCAGGAAACCGGCCGCTGCAAAAAAAACCGCTGCAGGTAAATCATCTGCATCCGGGGCCGCCAGAAGCAGGAAAAAATTTACAGACGAGGAGATCTCCCAAAAGGCACACGAAATATTCCTTGAGCGCATGATGTCCGGCGAACCGGGTGATCCGGAAAGCGACTGGCACAAGGCAGTTGAACGGCTGAAAGCCGGAAAATAATCTAGCCCTGCTGACCGCTGAGGTCGAGCAGTTCGACCTTGCGGAACTCGAATGGATGGCCCTCTGCCTGAAGAGCGATGTAGCCGGATTCAAGCAGGGTGCCCTCGAGCAGGGGAAAGCCATCGGGCAGGTCCCCCCCCGATCTGGGGTTTGCTGTAGGTCAGCACCGTATCGCCGTCGACGATATGATGAATGATCTCATGCCCCAGCACGACCAGTTCCACGCTCACCCACTCCTCGCCCCTGTATGTTTTGGATGTGGATTGTGTACAGTGAGGCGTAAACAGCTTCCCGTCAAGGACCACATGGGTCCCGGGTGTACAAAGGTTGGCCGTCGGACGATCACCGACAGAATCCCCGCCCAGGAACTGCGCTTCTATGCTCACCGGGAATTCCTGGTCAGGGAGCATGCTTTCTGCGGATTGTGAATGGAACATCACCCCGCTGTTCTTGAAGGCCCATGCAGGTCCCCCGACGATCCGGTACTCCACCCGCAGTTTGTAATGCGAGAAGGGCTGACGGTAGAAAATATGCCCGAATTCACCCCTTATGCTGTCCCACTGATCATACCGGACCACCAGCATCCCGTCCTCGACTCGAAAAGTATTAAGGTAGTTTTCGTTCAAGGGATGTTTGGTGAATTTTATATCCCAGCCATCCAGGTCCTTTCCATTGAAAATCTGTATCCAGTTTTCTTCTTCCCGGGAGTGGGTGCCCGGCGTGCAGGCTGCCATGGAAAACATCAGCAAAACAATTAAGTATCTCATCGTTCCGGGATTAAAGAGTATTAAACATACATAAAATATTGAAATCCATACTTGTGAAATGTTAATTCAATACTGAATTTTCCGGCATGCTTACCATATAAATCCCATTCGCCTTCAGCACGCCGGCGAATGAGATCAGGAATTTGTCCGCGGTGCGCTCAGGCAGGGTCCGTGCTTGTCTGCCGTATGATCACCCTTGACCCGCGGTAGAAAAAAACAGCTGCAATGGTCAGCAGCACATGGCTGAGGTCAAAATAGTTGAACCACTGATGCAGGCTCCACTGGTTCATGAAAACCAGCGCACCCATTGCCGAAAATCCTACGGCAACCAGGAAAAGCCTGGCCCCGGGATCACGTGTCCTTGAATAAATGAATATATTCAAGGAGGCCACCACAATCAGCAGCCCGTAAGTGGTATGGACCTCGACAAAGAAAAAATTCAGGGTGGAAAATGTAATGGTCATGAATGTCAGCAGTTCGATGATATTCAATATGGCAAGCGCCCTGCCCAGCTTCGGGGAAATCAATTTGCGGGCCTGTTCAATGGACGCCCGTTCAATCAGTGCAATGGATACCATGCTGGTCAGCCAGCCGGGTAATTTCCATGCAAAAGAGAAAAGATAAAGAAAACCGTGCCCGATAATGCCTCCGATCCCGGTTGCTATTCCCATGCTCAGGAAATAGAAACGAAGATACTGGTGGAGGGGCTGTTTCCGGGCGATCCGGCTCAGCCTGAAAAAGGCATAGAAACAGACCGCTGAAATAATGAGGTCGGTTACGGTGGTAACTGGTTCATCCAGTCTTATCGTACCTATGAAAATGGAAGGCTGCTCGGGTATCATCGAAAATGCAATTCCTGGCTCGTTGCAACTATTGGGTTATAAAATACAAATTAATATTGAAAAGATGAAGAGGCTTCAAAGAAGTTCAGCCACCAGAAAAGTGCTTCCCCCTGCGAAGATCAGGTCATCAGGGCCGGCTAAATTCCTGGCTATTTCAAGCGATCGCGGGGGATTCGGGCAGACCTGCCCGTACAGCCCGAATTTCAGGGCTTCCCTGGCCAGTTTTTCACGGTCCATTGCCCGTGGAATGGAAGCCTGGGTGAAATAGTATTTTGCCCCGCGGGGCAGCAGGGCCAGCAAACCTGCAGGATCCTTGTCGTCGACCACCCCGAGGATAAAATGAAGCTGTTTCCGGGGAATCTGGCTCAGCTGCATCAGGACTTCTTTGATCCCATCCGGGTTGTGGGCGGCATCGCAGATTACCAGGGGATTATGCCCCAGGATCTCCCAGCGCCCCTTTAATCCCGTCAGTCCGCGGACATCTGCCATTCCTGCCCGCAATTGGCCCTCCGAAACCGAAAACCCGGCCCCACGCAGGACATCCAGTGCCTTCAGGACGGTAGTCGTGTTTTTCTGCTGGTAGATCCCCATAAGATCGATCTCCAGCGACGTCAGCCAGGGCTCCCCATTCCTGTATACCTGGAGGACCTGTTTTCCGTCCGTGGACTTCAGGGCGTATTCCACCCGGTACTCCTGGTCGGCAAAGTACAGGGGACAAGCAAGTTCCGCGGCCCTGCGTTCAAATACGATGCTTACATCCTCCTGTTTCTGGCCGATAACAACCGGAACCCCGTCTTTCATGATCCCGGCCTTCTCCCTGGCAATCTTATAGGATGTGTCGCCCAGGTACTGGCTGTGGTCCATGCCGATATTGGTTATTACGGACAAGAGGGGTTCAATGATGTTGGTTGAGTCCAGCCTTCCTCCCATCCCCACCTCCACCACGGCGATATCAAGCTTTTCCCCGGCAAAATGATCGAATGCCATGGCAACGGTCATTTCAAAAAAAGACGGGCGGACCTTCTCGATGATCTTGCCGTGATCATTGACAAATCCTGTAACCCGGTCCCTCGAAATCATTTCCCCGTTCACCCGTATCCGCTCCCGGAAATCCTTCAGGTGAGGCGAAGTGTACAAACCCGTGCGGTATCCGGCTTTCTGCAGGACTGCCGCCAGCATATGGGCAACCGATCCCTTGCCGTTGGTGCCCCCGACATGAATGCTCCTGAACGCCCGGTGGGGGTGGCCGAAGTACTCATCCAGTTCGAGGGTGTTGCTGAGGGTGGACTTATAGGCCACTTTTCCCACCCTCTGGTACATGGGCAGGCTTGAAAAAAGGAAAGCTATGGCTTCTTCGTAATTCATTGGGGGAGCGGACTACCATTTATTCCAATGGATACGGTCCTCCCTGAACCGTTCCGGGACGGGCTTGTCTTCAGCAGGATAACCGACGGAAATCAGGGAAAACGGGTGGATATGAGCGGGCAGCCTGAACAGTTGCCGGATGCCCTCCTGCCGTTCCTCTCTTGGATAAACGCCAAGCCAGACAGCCCCGAGGCCGCTCGCATGAGCCGCCAGCAGAATATTCTGGGTCGCCGCCGCACAGTCCACCGACCAGTAGCCCTTGCTGAGTTCCAGCGTTTCGTCCCCGCATACCAGGATGGCAAGTGCGGCACCGGGCAACATGGAGGCATAGGGATGGATCTCCGTGATCTTTTCAAGCAATCCGCGCTGCTCGATCACCAGGAAATGCCAGGGCTGCTGGTTGCGGGCAGAAGGCGCATACATGCCTGCTATTAACAATTCCTGGATTATGGACTTTTCAACAGGTTCTGCACGGTATTGCCTGATGCTCCTTCTCTTTAATATGGCGTCAATTACGGGATTCTCTGACTCCTTCATTTTTATGTATTTAACAGGTTATAAACAGTTTGCCAACAAATTATCAAGTTATTTATTGCTAATTTTATTCGATTTACCTCTTAAAACGCCATTGATGCCCAAGAAAGCCAAGAAAACATTTGTTGTGGATACGAATGTGCTGCTGCATGACTACAAATGTATCTATAATTTTGAAGAGAATGATGTCGTCATCCCCATTGTTGTGCTCGAAGAACTCGACCGTTTTAAGAGGGGGAATGACCAGATCAATTTCCATGCAAGGGAATTTACCAGGGAACTGGACAAATTGTCCGGCGATGGATTATTTAACGGAGGGGTTCCCCTTGGGGAGGATCTCGGAAAGCTTTCGATCGAGACCGGGAAGGCCTATTCCGATGAGATGAAAAAATCATTTCCCGAAGACACTCCCGATCACCGCATACTCGCCATTGCTCAGTACCTCAAGACGGAAAGGCAAAACAAGAATGTGATCCTGATCACCAAGGACATCAACCTCAGGATGAAAGCCAAGGCACTCGGCGTAATTTCCCAGGATTACAAGAATGACAAGGTTGCGAACCTGGACGACCTGTACAAGGGCATCAGCATTGTAGAAGGCATCGGCAGTAAAATGATCTCAAGGATGTATGAGGAATACGAGGGGGTGCCGGCCGGGGATTTCGGATTCGAAGAAAAACCGAGTCCGCACCAGTATTACATCCTTAAAAACGGGAAGTCAAGCGCGCTTGCCCATTTTGACCCCTTCAACGACGTCCTGGACCGGGTTGAAAAGCAGAAAGCATACGGAATCGAACCCCGCAATGCCGAGCAGGCCTTTGCCCTGGACGCCCTTATGCGGCCGGAAGTCCAGCTGGTATCGCTCACCGGCAAGGCCGGTACGGGAAAAACCCTTCTGGCCCTGGCAGCAGCCCTGTACCAGCGAAAATTATTCACCCAGATCTTCCTGGCCAGGCCCATTGTTCCGCTTGCCAACCGCGATATGGGAGTCCTTCCGGGCGATGTCAAGGAGAAGATCGAACCGTACATGCAGCCCTTAATGGACAACCTGTCGGTCATCAAGCACAAGTTCAGCCAGCAGAGTCCCGAGTTCACCAAGATCGACGATATGCTGAAAAATGAAAAGCTCGTCATTACCCCG
>CAZVLG010000194.1:0-8269 GCA_964627835.1 uncultured Bacteroides sp. | reverse complement strand
GATCGAAGACCTCGGGCATCGCAAGAACCTGCTGAGTCCAAGGTTCAATTCCATTGGGGTTGCGATTAAACCGCATAAAACATTTGAGTACAATTGCGTCATGAGTTTCGGAATGCTGCCCCGATCCTACGAAGACTATATCCGGTAAGATCTGCAAAAAAATAAATCACGAATTATGAGCCCGTTACGATTAAGACATGATCGATCCCACACCAAGATAGTGGCCACTCTGGGACCCGCTTCATCCTCGAAAGAGGTTTTGGAACGGTTATTTGAGGAGGGAATTGACGTATGCCGCCTGAACTTCTCACACGGGAGCCACGCTGACCATCTTAAACTAATTACGCTGATCAATGAGATCAATGAAGAGAATGGGACCTATGTCGCAATGCTTGCGGACCTTCAGGGACCTAAACTGCGTGTGGGTAAAATGGAAAAGAATGGTGTGGAACTGATCGACGGACAGGAGTTCCGCCTGGTAAACAAACCATGCACCGGAACCGCAGAAAAGGCTTATATGAGTTATGCACTCCTGGCAAGGGATGCCACCATCGGGGAACAGATCCTTGTCGATGATGGAAAGATCTGCCTGGAGGTGACCGGGACCAATGGCAAGGACGAGGTAAGCACAAAGGTGATCAATGGCGGTGTCCTTAGTTCAAATAAAGGAGTAAATCTTCCGGATACGAAGATTTCCCTCCCAAGCCTCTCCGATAAAGACATCAAGGATGCAAATTTTGCCCTCGAACAGGGAATCGACTGGATCGCCCTGTCCTTCGTGCGCAGCGTAACCGATATCCTGGAACTGAAAGAAATCATCAAACGAAGCAAGCGGCCCCATGCACGGGTCATCGCAAAAATCGAGAAACCGGAAGCCCTGAAGGAAATCGACCAGATCATCGACATGTCAGACGGGATCATGGTGGCCCGCGGAGACCTGGGGGTCGAGGTCCCATTTGACCAGGTCCCGCTTATCCAGAAAGACCTGGTCAGCAAGTGCATCAAACGAAGCAAGCCGGTGATCATTGCCACCCAGATGATGGAAAGCATGATCACGAATTTCCGTCCCACCCGTGCCGAGGCGAACGATGTGGGAAATGCAGTGCTAGATGGAGCCGATGCGCTGATGCTCAGCGGGGAGACATCTGTCGGCAAATATCCCGCCGAAGTAGTGCGCAGCATGCAGAAGATCATAGATACAACCGAAACCGGATATAATTATTTTCGAAACAATCCGCCCAGGGAGTTCAGTCGCACCTTCCTGGCCGATTCCATTTGCTATGCCGCATGCAGCATAGCTGAACAGACCAACGCCAGGGCCATCATCACCTTTACTTATTCGGGTTACACTGCCCTTCGGATTGCCAGCCATCGTCCGGCAGCTTCCATATTTGCCTTTACGGATAACCGGAGGGTCATCCGTAAACTTTCCCTGATATGGGGCGTCCGCACCTATTATTCGGAATTATTCGCCAGCATAGATGAATACATTGAAGTCTCCATCAGGCGCCTCAGGGAAATAAACCTGGTCCAGGACGATGATGTGATCATACATGTTGGCAGCACGCCCACAAACGAACGGGGACGTACCAACATTGTGAAACTGAGTTACGTCTGAGCCGTCCATATGCACCGACGGATGTCGAAAGAAATTCAGGAAATCGTTACGAAAGCCGAAGACCGCTGGCTTGCAGCCCTTTACCGCCACTGCGGGGAACTTTTTTCAGGAGTGTTCCTTCCTTCCCACGATCATTTGCATCACAACCGGGTCTGGTCGCATGCCAGGTCGCTTCTGTTTATGCTCAGCGATAAAAACATGACCCTACCGGAATCACTCCCGGAACAACTGTTGATTGCATGCTTTTTTCATGATACAGGATTATTGCACTCCTGCGGTGAACAGCATGGAAGGGAAAGCCGCCGGCTTTGCGAGGAATTCTTCCTCCATTCCGTATCAGGTGTCCAGAAACCCGGAGACAGTTCCTTTCAGGCCATCCTGCATGCCATTGAGCATCACGACGATAAATCCCTCCGGCCTTCCGGCCCGGGAAGCCGCCGGCAGATCACTCCGGGTCTCCTGAGTCTGCTGTCGGTAAGCGATGACCTTGATGCTTTTGGCAGAATGGGGACCTACCGTTATGCGGAGATCTACCTCCTGCGGGGCCTCCGGCCGGAAGATCTCCCCCTGAGGGTTGCAGAGAACGTAAAGGACCGTTTTATGAACCTCCGCAGTACTTTCTCATACCTGGGAGATTTTTTGCTCATTCAGGAAAAGCGCTTCCTGCTGGTTTATGATTTTTACCTTCGCCTGGCACAGGCCTATTCCAGCCGCAATGAAAACCCCACCTGGGAGCCCGTATTGATCGAGATGATCAGGGACAGCCTGATAAACCGGGTAAACCTTTTGGAGGCCGGGAGGGTGCTGCCGGCAGGCGAATTTGATAAGGATATCCGTGAATGGTTCAATGCCCTGGACCGGGAGAACCCGGGACCTTACTTTACATAAAAATCCATCATTTTCCGTTCACCCAGGAAGGCTTCCAGGTGATCGCCGATCTTTACGGGTCCCACCCCTGCCGGTGTCCCCGTAAACAACAGGTCTCCCGTTTTAAGGGTTATGAACCGGGAAATGTAGGCAATCTGCACATCCACCGGGAAGATCATGAGGGCTGAATTCCCCTCCTGTACCGTTTTCCCGTTGATATCAAGGCGGAATGAGATATTGTTTATATCCCCCTCAAGGGGCAGAAATTCGCTCAAGGGGGCCGAATAGTCAAACGATTTGGCTATTTCCCAGGGCGCCCCGTTCTTCCTGGCTTCTGACTGCAGGTCACGGGCAGTAAAATCAATACCCAGTCCGATCTCATCGTAATACCGGTGTGCAAATTCCTGTTCTATGTTCTTTCCCACCCTGGAAATCTTCAACACCAGTTCGATTTCATGATGGATGTCGGAACTGAAATCAGGGTAATAAAAAGGTTTATTGCCCCGGACGATGCAATTCTCATGCTTCATGAAAAACAATGGTTTCTCAGGCAGCGGGTTGTTTAGTTCTTTGGCATGGGCAACGTAATTCCTTGCCAGGCATATAATTTTCATCGTATGATTGAATGTGATGTCATTATTACTCGGAGGCCTTGGGAATCAGCGGAACTATTTGCCGAATGCCCTGAGTTTGATATTGGTCAGGACCTTCTTGGTGTAGAGGGGAAAATCCCCGTTCAGGATCCATCCAAAATAACCCGGATCCTTTTCCAGTACCTCTTCGACAGGCTCCCCCTTGTATTTCCCGAAATTGAAAACTTCAACATCCTGTTCATTAAGGACGATCCGCCCTGCAAAGTCAACGTTCCGTTTCTGTGCCGAGAACCCGGAAAGAAATTCCACGCTGTTCTCAAGTTCCCCGTACATGTCCAGCTGGGCTTTCAATATTTCATAGGTAGCCAGGGTATCCGCTTCCGCAGTGTGCGCCTCCTGGAGGTCCTTCTGGCAATAAAACTTATAGGCAGCAATCAGCGTGCGCTGCTCCATCTTGTGGAAAATCACCTGTACATCTATAAATTTACGTTTGCTCAAATCAAAATCTACTTCAGCCCTGAGGAATTCCTCTGCAAGCAGGGGTATATCAAATTTATTGGAATTGTATCCCGCCAGGTCGCAGCCCTCGAATTCCCTTGCCAGTGATTTGGCGATTTCCTTAAAGGTTGGTTTATCCTTTACATCCTCATCGGAGATCCCATGGATAGCGGTGACTTTGGGATCAATCGGAATGGTGGGATTGACAAGCTGGGTCTGACTGGATTCCTGTCCGCCAGGCATGACCTTCAGCCAGGAAATCTCAACGATCCGGTCGCTGGCGACATTGATCCCGGTTGTTTCCAGATCAAAGAATATAAGCGGATTCTTAAGACTAAGCTCCATATTTCAATCTATTAATAATTTTTTGTGAATCGTTTTGAAGAAAAAACCCGGCCAGAAGAAACCTGCCGGGTTTTGAGGTCTATATGGTTGATTAGGGTTAGGCATTGATCATCATAGGCATGAGCAGCATCAGTACATCTTCCGCCTCGTTTGCCGAGGTCGCAGGCAACAGGATACCGGCCCTGGTGGGATCGGACAATTCAACCATAACATCTGTGGATGCTATGTTGGACAGGATCTCCAGCAGGAAGGTAGACTTGAAACCGATCTCCATGTCCTCGCCTTCGTACTGGCAGTTAAGCCTCTCGTAGGCTGATATGGAGAAATCTATGTCCTGGGCAGAAACCGTCAGCTGGTTTCCTTTGAGGGACAGCTTGACAAGGTTGCTGGCCTGGTTGGAGTAAACAGCCACCCGTTTAAGGGTATTGTAAAATTCCATACGGTCAATGCTCAGTTTGTTCGGATTATCCGTGGGTATCACGGAATTGTAGCTCGGATAATTTCCTTCCACAAGCCTGCAGACCATCTTGTATTCGGTCATGGAGAAGAAGGCATTCTTTTCGTCAAATTCGATGGTCACCGGATTCTCTTCATGTGGCAGAACGTTCTTGAGAAGAGATGCTGGTTTCTTGGGAAGGATGAAAGAGGCAGCTGCTCCCGCCTTTGCATCGGTTCGCTTGTACCGGACCAGTTTATGGGCATCTGAAGCCACAAACGTGAGATCGTCGGTGGAGAGTTCAATAAAGATCCCGTTCATTACCGGTCTGAGTTCATCATCAGCAGTGGCAAACAGGGTTTTGCTGATCCCGCTCTGCAATACTTCGGAAGGCAGTTCCACCGTCGATTTCGCATCGGCTTTAACAGTCGGCATATTCGGAAAATCACCCGGATTCTGACCCACGATGGTAAACTTCCCATTTTCCGAATTGATCACGATGGATAATTTGGCCGAATCTATCTCAAAGGTCAGAGGCTGCTCAGGAAATTCTTTCAGAGTGTCTGTCAGGATCCTTGCCGGGACAGCAATGCTGCCGCTGTCGGAAGTGTTTTCCAGGGATAGGCGGGTTATAAGGGTTGTCTCCAGGTCGGATGCGGTGATTTCCAGTTCATTGCTATCCAGTTTGAATAAGAAGTTATCGAGAATCGGAAGTGTGTTCTTAGAACTGATAACCCTGTTTACGTTCTGTAAATGAGCCAGGAGATCGGTACTGGAAACAACAAATTTCATGGATGTTCTGTTTAAATTCTAAATATCAATTATACGAAAAAAAACTCAGACCCCTTGCACTCGTATTTCATTTTTTAAGGACCTGCAAAATACTCGAATTCCTGCAAAAGCGGGTCGATCTGAATATACCGTATAAGGATCCAGTCGCCGCTCCTGCCCATCCTCGCGTACAGCCTGTTATGGTCCGGTTCTCTTTCTCCCCCCTCAGCGGTCCGGTAAACGAGGTAAAATTCAACCACAGATCGTTTTCCGCTGACAAGTTCAAGGTTCAGGATATAGGCAGGCTCTTTTGCATGTTCGAAGGTGTCTGAAGCAGGGTCCAGGTAGGATTCAAAACGCACGTTGTAAAAATACCCAAGGTATTGGGCTACGCTTTCCTTGTTGGAAGGCGACCAGGAGACGGGGACCAATCCGGAGGCAATATCAAAATCACCTGATGCATTTCTGGCCAGGTGAAAGGATTTGTCCGGGGCAATATTGTTCTGCAGAAATACCGCCTGTATCTCTCCCGGTAAATGGTGAAAAATTACATTATCTCTCCAGTAACGGGCATTAGCGGGAAAAAGTTCCTCCAGGTTGGTCTGCCGGTATCCCCTTACCCGAACCCGGAAAGCAATGTCGGCGCTCTCGATCATCATGAACGTGGAACGGGACAGGCTGTCATAAAGAACCCGGTACGCCTTCTCCCGGCCGTCCTCCATAAGTATCCTTACCATCGTTGAACACTCCTCAAATCCCTCCATGATCCTGTCCTCCATGGATCTCGAAACAGGAGCCACCACTTCGAGCCTGGAGATCAGGACATACAAACCGCGAATGGATTCTTTTTTTGCCCGTGCTCCGTTTACCATCCAGTCGCCGCCGGACCTGGAAAGGTTCACCTGTTCTCCTGCAAACGAAATCAGTACAGACTCAATCCTCCCGGTGTCTTCCACTGCAAAATCATGTTTCGAAGAGGCAATGCTCCCGGACCGCCTGCTCATTAACAGATATATGGAAAGGGCTGCCAGTAATCCAAGGATTATCAGGTAAAGCCGGATACCTTTCATGTCAACCTCCTGCTGTATATGCTCCTTCGCCTGAAATATACCACCGCGCCGAACAGGGCTACCAGAAACACCGGAACAAGAATATTAATCAGCTTCCATTTTGTCGATTTGCTCTGGATCTTCTGCCTGTCGAGCAGGCGGAGCCTGAATTCGCGCCCCCTTAGGCGCATCAGCCCTGTCTGGTCGGTCAGATAATTCACCGCATTCATAATGAATTCCCTGTTCCCGAAAGTTTGCGAAGTATAGCGGTCATAACCGAGCGGTGCAATGGCGGGTCCATCGCGGGAATCGCTGACATCATTCCGTATGAGGTCTCCGTCGGCAACGACGATCATCCGGGTGGGAACACTTTTCTCCCGGATGGCCAAAGGTCCGCCGGGTTGCACATTTGGGACAGCCCTGTTCATAAAGACCGATTCGAATTCCCCTTCCAGCAGGACCCCGAGAGGCAGGTGCGAACGGTTGAATTCCGATTCGAGCGGAGGATTATCGGTTTCCCGCAGGCTCAGCTGTGCAGGAACGGCTACCTGCCGGGAGTAGGGTGAGGTGCTCAGCAGTACCGTTTTCCGGACCCCCGGGTTTTCCCCGACCGTATCGATGACCGAACCAAACCGGATCAGGATCATGTTCAGGGCGCTGGTGATAGGGTGGTCCTTCCCAGGGGAGAGAACAGGGTAATAGAACCAGGGACTCAATTGCCAGCTTGCCTGTCCCCCTGCAACCCCCTTGTTCACCGGTATGACATGACACTGTACGTCCTTAACCAGGTTGGGATTTAACCGTACCCCGTAACGGAACAACTGGTCCTCCAGGTTCAGTGAACGGTAAAAGGCCAGTGTATTCCCCATAAAAAGACTGTCCATGCTGACCTGCACCGGGTCGATCAGCCAGAGCACTTTCCCCCCGTTCATGATATACTGGTCAATCACGAATTTGTCCTCCTCCGGGAACGGCATTTCCGGTTTGGCAATGATCACCGCCGCATAGGAATCCAGACTGCCCGGCCTGCCCTGAACCGCACCGCGGTCAATCTGGTAAAAATTGGCAAGCTCCCTGGTTATATCCCCGACCCGGTAGGCATCAAGCTCCCCGTGGCCCTCCAGGAAGGCCACTTTTTCAATGGTATCGCTGCTCAGATTGCGGATCATGCTTATGAACTCGTATTCGAGCGATTGGATGGACTGGTGGAGGTTTACCTCCCCCGGCAGCCCGGGGTTGTTCTTCAGCAGGTTCAGCGGAATCTCAACTTCCCGGTAGGAAAGAATGGCACCCGGGAACAGAATTTTCTGGGATATACTGCCGTCTTTTGCCCGAACCTGTGCATTGGTGGGCTGGAGCCCGGCATCATAGAGCTGGGTGAATACATTGTTGCGGATGCGCACGTCTGGATCTGCAGCCGGGTCGATGAATTCGTAATGCAGGTTCGCCGGGGCATAGGCCCTGAACTCGTCCAGCAACTCCCCGATCGCGTTTTTCAGTCGGTTAAATCCTACGGGCAGGTCCCCGTCAAGGTAGACCCTCACGAACAGGATATCATCCAGTTCTTTCAGGATCTGCCTGGTTTCAGGTGCAAGTGAATAGCGTTTCTCCTGGGTAAGGTCGAAACGGTAAAAAACGAATGAGCCTATATAATTGACAAGCAGTATGATCGCCAGTGTACTGGCCAGTTGAATAATATGGATCCGCTTCAGTTGCTTTCTTTTCATTTATCTTCTGTTCGCTAAGGCCTCATCTGATTATGTTCATTTGTCGAGCTTACCATTTCCTGCTCTGCAGAACGATTTTACTTCCCAGGAGAAAGATCCCGATAATGCTCAGGAAGTAGATCAGGTCCCTCGTATCCACCACACCGCGGCTAATGGACCGGTAGTGCTCATTGATCCCCAGCCGTATAAGGAATATATCCAGGTTCCCGAGCAGGTCCGTGGCCGTAAGCAGGTCAAAACCAGTGTACAGTAAAAACGAAACCAGGACGGCCAGGATGAAGGAAACGATCTGGTTGTCTGTAATTACAGAGGTAAAGATCCCTACCGATGCATATACAGCTGCCAGGAAAAAGAGTCCCATATAA
>CAZVLG010000193.1:0-6696 GCA_964627835.1 uncultured Bacteroides sp. | reverse complement strand
GCCTTGCAATACCTCCACTCACGCCGTTGAGCAATCCAACACCCGGATCAAGCGAAGGATTTATTGCTACCTATGATAATCCCATTAGTGTGACAATTGTTGATCAGTCTGATCCCCTGTGTAATGGCGATAGCACAGGATACCTTGAAGCAAAGGTTTTCTTCGGTGCTGGTGATATAACCTATACCTGGAGTCACGATCCTACTAATAGTACTGATTACGCTCCATATTTGCCGGCCGGCACATATGAAGTTGTTGTTCAGGACCAGACCGGCTCAAAGGATTCAATCACCGTAATTCTCAATGATCCGTCACCAATTGTAACTACGGTGGAGGGTTCGAGTGTACTGGAGCTTTCCTGTGCTGGAGACAATAATGGAAGCATTGATATAACACCGACAGGCGGAACACCGGGTTACACGTACACCTGGACTGGAACCGGCAGTGGGATCGAACCTTTCGACCAGAACCAGTCTGGCCTTGGTGCCGGTGATTTCTATGTAGCAGTGCAGGATATGAATGGATGCCTAAAGCAGGATACCATTACCGTAACCGCTCCGGATCCAATTTCTTTCACAGGATCTACCGTACAGGATATTAAGATCCCGATCCTCACTCAAGCCGATTCCGGTGCAGTTTATCTCGTTGTGAGTGGCGGAACAGAACCTTACGGTTTTGCCTGGACCGGACCAAATAGTTTTAGCGCAACCACGGATACAATAAGAAACCTGACCTTAGGAGGCACATATAATGTAATGGTCACAGATGACAATCTTTGTACAGGTAATAAGAACTTTGTTGTTAAAAGCGATACACAGTTTCTTGCATTTATTATTTATATACAACATGTGATATGTAAAGGTGATGACAATGGAATACTTGAGGTTGACACTGATAACGGAATAGCCCCATTCACCTATGACTGGAGGGATCAATTTGATAATCCCGCAGGCACTACCAAACGCATTCAAAACCTGCCCCCGGGAACATATACATGTACAGTCACGGATTTTGTCGGCAAAAAAACTCAAAGTGATCCTGAAACGATCGAGGAACCGGCCAACAGTCTGAACGCAACTTATATAGTAACAAATCCCAGATGTTACGGCTATAGCAACGGTTCCATTGACCTCTCCCCGATAGGTGGCTGGGAGATTTATACTTACGACTGGAAACCTGGAAATATAACAACTCAGGATCTTGTTAACCTTCCTTCAGGTAACTATTCTTGTTTTATAACCGACAGCGGTGGCTGCCAGTTTGTAATATCAAATATTCCGCTAAATGATCCTGAATATTTAATGTTGTATAGCTTTGAAGAATTAAGTCCTGTGAATTGTAATGGAAATCAGACTGCCGAACTGGAAGTTAATCATTCGATGGGGAATTCACCCTACACATATCAATGGAATGATCCAAATATCCAGAGGACAAAAATTGCCACAGGATTAGGAGCAGGGGAATATGAGGTTACCGTCACCGATTCAAAAGGTTGTAAAGCTTTCGGTGATACTGTAATAACAGAGCCGGATCCGCTTGTAATATCTTCGCTGTCCTATGATATGTATCCTTCATCCCCGGGAGGCAGTGATGCATCCATCACGGTACATTCCCTTGGTGGAACAACACCTTACCAATATAGTCTTGTTAGCGGTGACTTCCAGGTTGATTCAACAATAACCGGTCTTTCAACCGGCACCGATACAGCCGTTGTTGTCGATGCAAGGGGTTGTGGATCAAACCTGGAAATATTCTCCATTCCAGATCCAATTGTCTTCGACAGCATCGTTGTTACTGAACTTGATTGTAATGGAGATACAGACGGATCAATATGTGCGTATGCTTCCGGTGGTGCCGGGACACTGGTTTATCAGTGGACCGGTGGGCCGGCAACCCAGTGCAACACCGGACTTGCAGCCAATTCATATACCATTACCGTGACGGATTCAAATAATATAAGTATTGATTCTGTCATTGCCCTAGTTGATCCGGTACTGTTAACAGTCTCCATTACAAACTCTGGAGATCCTTCCTGTAACGGGGACTCAGATGGTTTTGCTAAAGCAACACCTGCAGGGGGTACGAATCCATTTAGCTTAAGTTGGAGTTCCGGCGAAACCGTTGATTCCATCTTCAACAAAACAGCCGGCACATACACAATTACTGCTACGGATGCTAATGGTTGCATAGAATCGGATAATGTTACATTAACGGAGCCCACACCATTTATTTTGATTTCCGAGGATTCAACATGGAGTGTTACAGCGGGGACGATTACTATTGAAGTAAGTGGAGGCACCCCTGATTATAAATATAAATATACTCATGAACAAAGCAGCGGACAAGATTCAGTCACCAAAACTGAGACAACCCATACATTCGCTGGCCTTGCAGCTGGGGATTATTATTACGAAGTAATTGATGCAAATAATTGCGGGCCATTGCAGGGATCTATTCTTGGGCTGCATATCGGTAACCTATATTTTACTGGAGACCTGATTCTTTACCCGAATCCATCCACCGGCCATTTCACTATTGAGCTTGAGCAAACCAAAGCCGAGGATGTTATGCTGGAGGTGTTGAACATCAGGGGACAACTGGTTTATAAGAAACTTCACAAGAGTAATGGAAACTTAAAGTTCATTGAAACGATAGATCTCGGTGAGCAAGGAAAAGGCACCTATCTCCTGCGCGTTAATGGCTTGCCTGTGAAGACGAAACTAATGATCGAGTAATACAATAATCATTATATTTTGAAAGGCTCCCAGGTGGGGGCCTTTCTTATTAGGATATGCCAATACAGTATAAATCACCGATAATTCTTATTGTGGGCCGTCCAAGGCCGGGAACTAATTTCGTTCGAAGCATATTGAATCTTCACTCTGAAATCTGGATCTCCGGAGAGCCGACATTTTTCAATCACTTTCGTTATAGGGGCATTTTCAAGACTATTTCATATTTGTACCCATTAATTCATTGACTAAACTTGATGATATATTTTCCCTGCTTCGATCCGGTCAGGTGAAAGAAAAATACTGGACCAATCCAAAACATGATCTGGATAAAATCAGATCCGAGTTTGAGAGATCTGAAAGGGAATTTCGGGACTTAATGTGGATCACCCTGAAGGAACGTGCCAGCATGGAAGACAAATCCATATTCGGAGAAAAGACACCTTCTAATTTGCATCGAATACCAACTTTGTTCGAATGGTATTCAAGTGCAATATTTCTGCATATTATACGTGATCCGCGTGCGGTGTACGCCTCAGAATTTAACCGGACTCCTCACCGTCATTACTTGCTTGGCCGGACTAATGTAATAACGAACTTCATGATATTTGCCTATATTCTGATTGATTGACTAGGAAATATCAGATATCACAGGGAATACCGGGTATTATATCCGGATAATTATCTGTATATCAGATTCAGGAAATTATATTCAGATCGTGAAGAGGAGGTAAAAAGAATATATGCATTCATCGGGATTGATTTCCAAGATACTTTGCTGGATCCACCACGAAGGGGTTCAAATTTCCCAGCCAATCATGATCCAATAAATGGATGGCGCGATCGAATACCCGGAGTCTATCAATATTTATTCAAATGGCTTCTGGGCCGGAAAATCAGAAAATATACTTAAATAATCCCGGCGTTACTACATAATAATGATTTCACTTTTTTAATTAGTTTTACATAAAGAATTCACAATTCCTGAATTGGGCTTACGAGCTCTAATCGATAGTGTAAAAACTAAAGAATACTTATATGAAAGTCCTGATTCTTGGCTCCGGGGGGAGGGAGCACACGCTCGCCTGGAAGATCTCGCAAAGCACCCTGCTGAGTGAATTGTACATTGCCCCGGGGAATGCCGGTACGGCGCAACTGGGAACCAACGTGGATATTTCCCCGATCGACTTCAAGGCCATTGAAAAATTTGTTCTTGATACCGGGATCGGGATGGTGATCGTCGGGCCCGAAGCTCCCCTGGTTGAGGGGATCTATGATTATTTCACGGAGAGCAGGAAACTGAAAAAGATCCCGCTGATCGGCCCATCGAAAAAAGGCGCCGCCCTGGAAGGAAGCAAGAAGTTCGCCAATGAATTCATGGTCCGTCACGATATCCCGACTGCACGGTATATGAACGTTACGCTTGGAACATATGAGGAAGGCGTGAATTACCTGAAATCGTTTGAACCTCCCTATGTTCTGAAGGCCGATGGACTGGCTGCCGGCAAGGGAGTCCTGATCCTGGAGAGCCTGGAAGAAGCATCACGGGAGCTTAAAATCATGCTGGAAGGGAAATTCGGCAAAGCCAGTTCCAATGTGGTTATCGAAGAATTCCTGCCGGGGATCGAAGTCTCCGTCTTCGTACTCACCGATGGCAAATCCTACCTGATGTTCCCGGAAGCAAAGGATTATAAGCGGATCGGGGAGGGGGACACGGGCCTGAACACGGGGGGAATGGGGGCGGTATCTCCCGTACCGTTCGCAGATAAGGTGTTTCTGAGGAAAGTTGAGGAGAAAATTGTTAAGCCGTCTGTCGAGGGACTTAATCAGGAAAGGATCGATTATAAAGGATTTCTTTACATTGGACTGATGAACGTTCTTGGAAACCCATATGTCGTGGAATACAATGTGCGTATGGGTGACCCGGAAGCGGAAGTAGTGCTTCCGAGAATAAAATCCGACCTGCTGGACCTGTTTGTGGCTGTGGCGCATAAAAAGCTCGGAAAGAAAATGCTTGAAACAGATCCTCAAACGGTATGTACGATAATGCTTGTTTCGGGAGGGTACCCGGGAACGTATGAAAAGGGGAAAGAGATCAAGGGATTGGATAAGGAATCCAGGTCACTCGTATTCCATGCCGGAACGAAATCCTCAGACGGCAAGGTTCTGACCAATGGCGGCAGGGTGCTGTGCATTAGCTCTTATGGCGATGACAAGACAGAGGCCCTGTCAAGATCCTACAGGACGGCCGAACAGATAGATTTTGAGGGGAAATACTACAGGAGGGATATCGGATTCGACCTATGAGGATACAGAAGAATTGAAATCAGATCAGGGATGTCGGAAATTACCTTCCAAAAATTAAACGTTAAAAAGCAGCCAGATGTTTCTGAAAATATTTAAAAGCGGGCAACCTGCGCTCCTGGTTTTTATCCCTTTCCTGGCCGCCTTGCTCTGGCTGAAATATTTTATCCTTCCCCAGCCTGTAAGCATGGCTTTTGAGCCCAATCCCATGCCCTTTTACTACGGAATCTCGACCTTGCTCGAATCCCAGCCAATCATCGGTAAAATCCTTACGCTGAGCCTGCTGGTGTTCATTGCACTCTGGTTGTCGAGGATCAACACAAAATTCATTATCCTTCAGCAGCGAACTTACCTGCCGGCTGTGATTTACCTGCTCCTGGTGAGCAGCTACCTTCCTCTTCAGCAGTTGAATCCTGCCGTATTTGCATGCTTTTTCCTGGTTGTCGCAATTGAGATCATGTTTGATTCCTATAAGAAAAAGGGATTCGCACTGGAGTTTTTCATGGCCTCTTTCCTTATCTCCATAGCCAGTCTTTTTTATGCAAGGTCCGCTTTTCTCATGCTGGTTGTGTGGACCGGTCTGGCGCTTTTCAGGACCATTTACTGGCGAGAGTGGGTGATTACACTCCTGGGATTCATAAGTCCGTATGTCCTCCTTTTTGCGTGGTATTATCTTCGGGGACAGGACCTGGCCGGGAACTGGGAATTGATCCGGTATAATTTTGTACATGACCGGGATACCGGATACCTGAATAATTATTATTTGATTTTTTATGGCTACCTGCTCCTGGTGATATTGCTGGCGAGCCGGAAAATGCTTGGGACATACCAGGGATTGAAAATTTATATTCGCACGTTCTTCCGCCTTAACTTCTGGATCTTTGCATTTGTAACAGCTGCATTCCTGATCATTTACAACCGGGCCATAGAAATGATCTACTTTTTAGCCGTTCCTGTCTCGTATATCCTGTCTTACTATTTCTTGAATATGCGCTCAAAGCTCGCCGGTGAGATCATATTTGGCCTCCTCCTGGCCGGATATGCCATGCTCCTGGTATTTACCTGAATAATACCATGAGGGAGCTTATTTTTTATTCACATAAGAGAGAATCCCAACAGCCTCCCCCGGCTTCCCTTCGAGGAAGGAAATGAAAACATGATAGATCCCGGTTTTCCGGCACATAAAATTGAAGGGGTTGAATTCTTCCTTGGTATCCTCCGAGTACGAACTGAAGATCAGCCGGTTGTTATCGTATAATCTGATCACGGCTTTGCCTTCGGAGCTTTCCATATCACAGACAGAAAAGCGGTATATGTTATTGCTGCTGAGAACCAGCGGGTAACGGGCAACCTGAGGACGGCCATCTGAAGAAATGCCAAGCTTAACCTGGAAGTCTTTTAAATAGGTGGCGTCGTCACCAACCTGGTTGGCACAGATGTCCACCATCTCTTCGGCCGTCTGTGCCCTGAGGTTTCCGTTTATCACTAAAAAGAAACCGATAAGTAAGAGGCTTGCTGTCCGTATCATTATATTTCAATTAACTTGTTTCTGATTTCTGCTGTTTTCCGGATGATGCTTTCCATCTGCTCATCCGTTATATGAACGATGCTTTTCTCGTTCTGAACGATCATGACCATCCCGTCCTGCATGACCGTTTCC
>CAZVLG010000192.1:0-3016 GCA_964627835.1 uncultured Bacteroides sp. | reverse complement strand
GCATTGACTTTGAGTGGAGCCAGGAATCACCGGAAATGATACTCTTTGCAGACAGGAAGCTGGTGGAGCAGGCCCTGATCAACCTGATGGGCAATGCCATCGAGGCCCTGGATGCCGCGGGGAGGAAATCCATACGCCTTTATGCCCTTCAAGTCCCGGGCAAACAGTGCATGATCAGCATCACGGACAACGGCAAGGGCATACCGGAAGAGGACCTGGAAAAGGTCTTCATACCCTTCTATACCACAAGGAAGGGCGGATCGGGGATCGGCCTGGCCCTGGTGCGGAACATCATGCGTATGCACCGCGGCAGTATCCATGTTTCATCCGATCCGGGCGAACAGACCACCTTCAGGATGATTTTTTAATGGAAGCTGTTTTCACAACAGGGTGCCTTAGCTCTGAAGATTTTAGTTAAATTTATAATCCGTCCAATCAATACGCAGCATAACATGAAGACAATACCTATTCTTTTGTCCCTGGCCCTTTCAATCTTGGTTTCCGGGCAGATTTTCGGGCAGCAGGTCGATGTATGGCTCTCGATCGGTCCCCTTCCGGTCAGCACCCCCGGATTCATAAACGGCAAGAATGTATCGGGAGAATCCTTCGATAATAAGTTCATCCTTTCCAATGAATACCTGGATCTGGCCAGCATTCATCCGGAAGAAGGCACCCCCCTGTTATGGGATGATTACCGGCCCCGCACCTGGGACTTGGAAGGAGTGTCAGAAGATGGATTTCTTACCATGAAGCCTGAGAAGCCGCAGTATCAGATTGCCTATTTCGCATTTTACCTGGAGTCAGAGGGTTTATATGATTATTACTGCAATGTCGAAAGCCCCCAGATGTTCGAGGTGTTCATTGAGGGTGAAAAAGTTGGATCGAATAATGAAGTGTCAGAGGAAGGAAAAACCGGAAGCAAGAAGGCAACCAAGAAACTGGACCGGGGCAAATTTCTCATACTGGTCAAATCGATGTATGTAAAGGGGGATAAGAACAAGTGGAAGATCAAAGCCTCCGTCAGCAACGGGAAGGATTCAACCGCCTTGCTGAGCCTGAATCCGGAAACGCGCATGAACATACATCACCTGCTGGAAGGTGTCAAGCTGGGCGACGTATCCCTGTCACCGGACGGCACCCTGGTGGCGGTGGACTACAGCCGGGTCAACACCGAAAGCGGCAAATCCGAAAAATGGACCGAGATCAAGGAGGCAGCAACGGGAAAAATCGTTCAGAGTTTCCGGAAGGCGGGCACCACGGGTTATAAATGGATGCCATCCGGGAAGAAACTTTACTACACCCTGGAAACCGAGAACGGGAATTCGGTAATGGTGTATGACCTTGAATCGGGCGTCGAGTATCCTGTCCTTGAAAACATCGAGGACCTGGGGAACGTCCGCTGGTCGGAGGACGAAAAATTCATCGTCTGCGGGCGATCGGAGAAAAAGAAGGGAGACGAAAAGTCATCCCTGCGATACATGGACGAGCTATACAACCGAACATTCAGGCCCTACACGGTCACGGTTCTGTACCGGTACAACGTGAATACCGGGGTGAGCACCCGCCTGACTTTCGGGGAACGTTCGGCCAACCTTCACGACATCAGCCCGGACGGGAATTCCATCGTGTTTTCGACCAGACGCCAGAATCCGACCCAGCGTCCATTCAGCCTGCAGAACATGTACCTGATGGACCTGCAGGCGGGCCGGTGCGATACCCTGTGGAAGGATTTCCGCTGGAGCGGGTACGCCGAATTCTCACCGGACGGCCTGCAATTGCTGGTGGGAGGGGGACCGGACCTGTTCGGGGAGACGGGGAGGAACATCGGAGACCAGCCCATCGCCAACAATTACGACGGGCAACTGTACATCTATACCATCGCAACAGGCGAAGTGGATCCCATTACCCGGGATTTTGATCCGAGCATTGAGGAGTCCCACTGGCACCCGGTCGATAACCGGATCTACGTCAGGGCGGCCGATGAGGTTTACATGCGACTGTATGCATGGGATCCCGAAAGTCGTGTCTTTTCCATGGTCCCGACGGTGCCGGATGTCATGAGCTCCCTGAGCATCGCCGATGAATCCCTGACGGCGGCCTATACGGGTACCAGCCTTGGCAGCCCGAACAAGGCCTGGATACTGGACCTGCAATCCGACGAAAACAGCCTGTTCGACCGGACGGATGAAAAGACCTATGAAAACGTGAGTTTCGGCAATTCGGAAGATTGGGACTTTGTAGCCTCGGATGGCACGACAATAAGGGGTTTCTTTCTTTACCCGAGGAACTTCGATCCCGGGAAGAAATACCCGCTGATCGTGAACTATTACGGGGGTACCTCACCTATTGAAAAAAGCTTTGGAGGACGCTACCCGCTCGACATATGGGCCGGCGAGGATTACGTGGTGTACGTGCCACAGCCCAGCGGGGCAACCGGGTTCGGGCAGGAATTCTCCGCACGCCACCAGAACAACTGGGGGAAGACCACGGCGGACGAGATCATCGAGGGAACGAAAAAATTCATAGAGGCCCATGACTTTGTCGACGCACAGAATGTCGGCTGCATCGGGGCATCCTACGGTGGCTTCATGACAATGCTTCTGCAGACCCGGACGGATATTTTTACCTGCGCCATATCCCATGCGGGCATCAGCTTCATCGGTTCTTACTGGGGTGAAGGATACTGGGGTTACGTTTACTCTTCGGAGGCCACGGGCGACTCCTATCCCTGGAACAGGAAGGATATATACATCGACCAGAGCGCCCTGTTCAACGCGGATAAAATCAACACGCCTTTGCTGCTCCTGCACGGTGCAGACGATACCAACGTACCCCTCGGCGAATCCCTGCAACTCTGGGTAGGGTTAAAGATCCTCGGCAAGCCGGTCGAGATGGTTCAGGTAGAAGGGGAGAACCACTGGATCCTGACCTATTCCAAGCGGATTGAATGGCACAACACCATCATGGCCTGGTTCGACAAATGGCTGAACGACGAGCCCCACGACTGGAAGAAACT
>CAZVLG010000191.1:0-3555 GCA_964627835.1 uncultured Bacteroides sp. | reverse complement strand
GCACGAATCCCGCAGTATAAAGATCGCCCGCTTCGGGGATAATATGCGGGAAGTGGCCGTTACCGAAGGCGACAAGGTTGAAGCCCAGCTGAAGTTCGGATGGGCGGTGAACGGATACGGCATCGGCGAGCTGGTGGCCGTGATCGACCAGGTTGAGGACCACCAGATCGACCGGCTTTGTGAGCAGCTTGAGTCGGAATATGAAATGCAGAAAGCATTGAGGAAGGGAGGCGAGAGCCATAAATCACTCAGGGAGGCCGCAAGGATCGAGATCGGACTGCGAACTTTCCTGGAAGAAGGAGGATTCGGTGGATTTACCGACACATTCGAAGACCTGCACGGCATGATCCAGCTGCCGGGATTGCCGGTTCAGAGGCTCATGCACGACGGGTATGGTTTTGGTGCGGAAGGGGACTGGAAAATGGCCGCCATGCTGAGGACGATGAAGATCATGTCGGCCGGGCTTCCCGGGGGCAATTCCTTTATGGAGGATTATACCTATCATTTTGACCCGGCCGGAATGCGGGTGCTTGGTGCCCATATGCTTGAAATCTGCTCCTCGATTGCCGACGGCAAACCCAAATGCGAGATCCATGAACTGGGTATCGGCGGAAAGGACGACCCGGTAAGGCTCTGCTTCAATGTACCTGAGGGACCTGCCATCAACGTCAGCGTGCTGGACATGGGCAACCGTTTCAGGATCCTGGTCAACGAAGTGGAAGCGGTCCTGCCGCCTCAGGACCTTCCGAAACTGCCTACCGCAAGAGTGCTTTGGGACCCGAAACCCGACCTGAAGACGGCTGCAGCAGCCTGGATCATGGCAGGGGGAGCCCATCATACCGTGTACAGCCAGAACCTCAGACCCGAACATATCCAGGATTTTGCGGATATGGCCGGTGTGGAGTTCCTGCTGATTGACCAGGATACCAGACTCCGGGATTTCAAGAACGAGATACGCTGGAACGAGGTGTATTATCATATAGCGAAAGGAATATAGTAAGGAATGGAACAGCTGCCGGGATTTCAAGCCGAGCTCGGGGGACTGAAAGGCTTTTTCTCCGAAAAGCCCTCGGGTGGCAATGGCATGTTCCTGGCCGGCAGGGATGGCGTAAAAACCATTCTTGCTCCCTCCGACAACAAAGCGGATTTCATTGTCTTCGACGACAAGACCCTGGTCTATGTGAAATCCCAGCTCGGATACCCTGCCATTTACGAACTCCGTGACCCGGTATTTGAAGCGCCTGCAGAAGCCGTGTTGATGGACCTGGATGGCACCAGTGTAAACAGCGAAAAGTTCTGGATCTGGATCATTCAGCAGGTCACCGGCCGGCTGGCAGGCAGGTCCAGATTCGAACTTGAACCCGAGGATGAGCCCCATGTTTCCGGTCATTCCGTATCGGAACACCTGGAATACTGCATCCGAAAGTACTGTCCCGGCAAAACCGTAGAGGAAGCCCGGCGGATATACTTCGAGATCACCCATCATGAAATGAAGGAGATCCTGGAAGGCCGCGGCAGGCAGGATGCTTTCGTTCCGAGTCCCGGCTTAAAGGACTTCCTCCTCACTCTCAAGTCGCATAAGATCAAGATCGGGCTGGTAACTTCAGGGCTTTACGAGAAGGCCTGGCCGGAGATCCTTTCGGCATACCGAAGCCTCAAAATGGGAGATCCGCTGGATTTTTACGATGCCATCATTACCGCAGGCTATGCCATCCGTAAAGGTCAGACCGGGACCCTCGGGGAGCTGGCCCCCAAACCCCACCCCTGGCTGTATGCCGAAACTGCCCGGATTGGACTGGAAATGCCGCTTGAGAAACGCGAACGCGTAATCGGGATCGAGGACTCCGCCGCAGGTGTTCTGTCCATTCGCCTGGCAGGCTTTGCTGCGCTTGGCATTTCCGGGGGCACCATCGAGCAGGGCGGCATGACCCCGCTCCTGTCCGCATACCACGATACCCTGACGGATACCCTCCCCTTCCTGCTGGGCGGGTAAGTGGCCGAAGTTTACTTCTGATACCGCAGTACGCTCATGATAAACGCATCATGGTATCCCATTTCCCTGATCGACGGAAGCTTCTGAAGGGTTTCCTGGATGCTCTTGAATTCACCATAAACATATCGATGAAACCCGTCCTTCCCGGCATACATTAATACACCTTCAAGGGGTTTGAAATAACTGGTCTCCACCGGGTTCTTCAGGGCCATGATCTGAATGGTAAAACTCGCTGTAACTGCTATCCCCTGTTCGGAAAGGCGGGCGATCAGGCTTTCCAGGTCGCTTTGCTCGAGCATGCCGGCGTCCGGATATCCCGCGTCAAGAACCTCATCCAGGTATTGCAGGGCATGGGTCTTCTGGCTGAAATCCCCGGCCGTATACAAATAAGCAGAATCGGTAAGGATCATGGCCGTCTGCTCGCCGGCTACCTGATCCGGAATGGTGTCAAGCATCACGGGACTGTTTACCAGCAGAACCGTGTAGGATTTCTTAAACTGGGGCTGCAGGTGATCGGGCACAAAAATATTCTCTACATGTATCCGTTCATCGCTCAGGTTTTCCAGTTTAATGGAAACGTGGCGATTCAGCCTGCGGCCTTCCGGGCTGTCGGTGCCATCCTCGTAAGTATTAATGGCGATGGGCCGGGTCTCCCCGGCAGCGGTAACCTTAATCCGGGAAGCATCGATCCCCTTGCCGGTCAGGTAATCGGCAATGGAACGGGTCCTCCGTTCGGAGAGCCGAAGATTGTAATCGTCGGCTCCGACCGCATCCGTATGCCCGGTGAGCTTCAGCCGGATCTCAGGGTTCCGCTGCATGACATCGAATATCCGGTCTGCTTCCTCCCTCCCTGCCCGGTCCAGCTCGTCGCTGTCAAAGCCGAACAGGATGCTGTTCAGTACGAAGTATTCGTCCGGGTTCGGGGAAGGGGGGACTGAGACGGGGGACTGACCCGATCCGGGAGATGCTTCGGCAAGAAGGCTGTCTGCCGTGGTCCCCGCTTCGGTTTTCTTTTCTTCCGCACCGAGCCGCTTGCCACGACCCTTCCGGATAGCCGCAATCTGTGGCTCTTCTCCCTTAATCCGGATCAGGTAGAGGCTTTTGTCAGGGCTTATATCATCGATAATGGCAGCCATGTATGCCCCCTGTCCGCTTTTCCGGGGATAGTAGAACAGGTCGTCATCTGCCGTATTGATCGGATAGCCCAGATTTTCAGGGAAAGACCAAACATCGTCCATGGTTGCCGATGGGCCCTGTGCCCTCGTATCTTTTTCTGCGACAAAAATATCGAAACCTCCCATCGTGGCATGTCCCTGGGAGCTGAAATAAAGCTTGTTGCCGCCACCCGCAAGAAAGGGTGTCTCCTCGCTGTAGTATGTGTTTATTTTGGGACCCAGGTTCCCGGGCGGTCCCCAGTCGCCTTCTTCGGTCGTCTCCGAAACCCAGATATCCAGGGCCCCCTGTCCCCCGGGCCGGTCGCTGGTAAAATATAAAAACTTGCCATTATAGGAAATACAGGCATGCGTTTCGGAGTAATTGGAATTTATATGCCGGTTCAGGGA
>CAZVLG010000190.1:0-10483 GCA_964627835.1 uncultured Bacteroides sp. | reverse complement strand
TAATTTCGCAGGCCCCGTGCATGGGCTTGAAAACATGACAAAATTATCGGTCGTAATAATAACCTTTAACGAAGAACGGAACATCGGGAGATGCCTGGAATCGGTAAAGGACATCGCAGACGATATTGTTGTTGTGGATTCCTATTCGACCGACAACACGGAAAAGATATGCCGGCAATTCGGTACCCGGTTTATCCAGCACCCATTTGAGGGACATATTGAGCAGAAGAACTGGGCCATCACCCAGGCCAAATATCCGCATATCCTATCCCTTGATGCAGACGAGCTGCTGAGTGACAGGCTGAAAAGATCCATTCGCGAGGTGAAGGAGAACTGGGGATTTGACGGCTATTATTTCAACCGGCTTACCAATTACTGCGGCAAATGGATCCGTTACTCAAGCTGGTACCCCTCCCGAAAACTAAGGCTGTGGGACAGCCGCAAAGGGGAATGGGGAGGCATTAACCCGCATGATCACTTCATCCTTAATAAAGGAGCGAGCCGGAAATTTCTCAGGGGTGACCTGCTCCATTATTCCTATTACAGCATTCAGCAGCATATTGAGCAGATCAATAAATTCTCGGACATCGCAGCAAAGTCTTTTTTTGACCTCGGAAAGCAAGCATCCTGGTTCAATATCATCTTCCATCCCCTGTGGAGGATGTTCAGGGATTATATCATCAAATTCGGCTTTATGGATGGATTCTATGGCCTGGTGATCAGCCTGAATTCAGCCCATGAGACTTTTCTCAAATATTGCAAACTGAGAAAATTGAACACGGATGCAGCCAGGGCGGCAAGAAACCGGATCTGTTTTTTTAACAGCCTGAAAACCTGGGGAGGCGGGGAGAGATGGCATTATGATCATTCCACTAGATTGTCGGCCATGGGCTACGATGTTATTGCCTTCGCTCATCCCAAAAGTGAACTGCAAAGCAAGCTTCAGGCTGCCTCCATGGAGCATTATCCTATCACCGTAAGCAACCTCAGCTTTCTCAATCCATTTAAAATCTTCCATCTGAAAAAGATCTTCAGGCGTGAACGGGTCAAGACCCTGATATTGAATCTTTCATCCGACCTCAAGGTTGCGGGGATCGCAGCCAAACTTGCAGGTGTTGATAATATTATTTACAGGAGGGCCAATGCGATTCCGATCCGCAATACCTTTCTGAACCGTTTTCTGTTCAACAAGATCATAACACGGATGATTGCCAATTCCCAGGAAACCAAGCGTTGCGTTCTGGCCAACAATCCCAATATCATTGAATCTTCGCGGATACAGGTGATCTATCCCGGCATTGACCTGAATCAGCGCGGAGAATTTCCGGGGGATCCGGTCTACAGCAAGAGGGATGGAGAGATCCTGCTGGGGAATGCCGGCAGGCTTTCCGAGGAAAAAGGACAGATATACCTGATCCACCTGGCAGAGGTACTGAAAAACAAGGGGGTCAAGTTCAGGATCCTGATCGCCGGATCCGGCAAGCTGAACACATGGCTTAGAAAACAGGCAAAGCTGCGGGATGTACAGGATGAAGTGATCTTCCTGGGCTTCATCAAGAATGTGAAGCAGTTCTACAACGATATAGATATTTTTCTGCTTACTTCTCACTGGGAGGGGTTCGGGTATGTCATGGTGGAAGCAATGGCCGAGAAAAAGCCGGTCGTTGCCTTTGATATCAACAGTTCTGCGGAAGTGGTTGACGATGGGAACAGCGGTTTTCTGGTACCCCGTGGTGATATCGAAGCCATGGCAGACCGGATCATCAGGCTGGCCAAGAGCAGGAAATTACGTGAGGAATTCGGCCGCAACGGTTTGCAGAGGGTGGAGAATCTCTTCAGCATTGACAGAACAATCGAGGAAGTGAGCGAATTCCTTACGCTTGAGAACGGGGTTCCGATCTGACAAATTGAACATACCTTTCTGCCTGGATCGTAAAATCGAAATCCTTGATCTCCGGGATCTTCTCCCGGATCTCCCTTAACTTTTCAGTCTCCCCGGCCAGCGACTCAAGGGTTTTGATCAATTCGCCGGAGCGGTAGAATGCGGAGGTTTGCCCGAAGATCGGGTAATCCATGAAGGATTCATGCATCAGCATCGGGATCTGAAATCCCCAGGCCAGATTGTAGGTCCCCGTGATTTTGTATTTCAGGTAGTCTTCATAATTCAGGGCCCCGGGTGTAATCAGGGGAAGGATCAGGCTGGACCTGCTTAAGTAATCATAAAACACAGCATGTTCAAGGAATTCATCGAAGTACGTAAAATACTCCTCCAAGCCCAACTCCCGGATCCTTGAGACCAGCAACCGGCCATCGGGACCCGTCGTTCGGCCAAGCAGGAGGAACCGTATTTCCCGGGGTACGCCGGAAGTATCAATTTCCCGGATCAGGGAAAGATAGTCGCGCCTGGCAAAATCCACCGCCCCGGGGATACAGACCAGGAACCGCGGATCCGGTGTCGCTGTCCCGGACAAAACCGGGCGGATGCTTTTTTCATGCATTTCACGCTTCCGGCTCTCCGGAAAATAGACAGGGTAAAAATACTCGATCGACAGGTGCGGGTCTGCCCGGTCAAGGTTTTCCCGGATGAAATCTGCAAGCACAAAGTATTTTCGTATTTTCCTGTTGATAATGCGCTGGGACCTGCTTGTCCATAATTTCCTCCCGGTGTGCAGCAGCCCGGTAAAGTTGATGTCTTTCCCGGAAATCATTGTAATGGCGCGGATGATGTTCCCTTCCGCCGTATTGATGATGGCTTGGTGTATGTTGTTATTACGCAGATATTTCAGTACCCTGAACGCAAGCTTCCATTTGCCGGCAAAACCCCTTGGTGCCGGAAATGTTTTCCATACAGGCACTTCGGGCCAGGCCTCGATGCCTGCAAAATGATCTTCCTTTATCAACAGGTGGACCCGGTACCCGTAACGGTTCAGGAACATTACCTGGGAATAAAGGCACTCATCGTGTGACCCGCCGAATTCCATCAGGGCTATATCCTTGGATTCCATCCGGTCAGTTAATGGGGCCTATATCGACCGGGTTCTTAATCTCGTTCCGGTGATATTTCCACCGCTTATGTGTCCACAGCCAGAGTTCGGGCCTGGATTTTATCCTTTGCTCCAGGCTGGCCATGTATCTTCGGATGATTTCGAATTCCGGGACCTGCCCGGGGGCCTCGCAGACGACATGGAATTCTGCCCGGTAATAACCTCTTTTTACCTTATCAATGGCAAGCAGGAGTACCGGCATACCAAATTTCCTGGCTATTTTTTCGGGACCGGTAATCACCGGCGTATCCTGGTTCAGAAATAGGGTCCAGTGATCACTATGCTTCCACCGGGGCCGCTGGTCAGCAACGGTGTATACCATGACCGGCATACCGGCATTCCTGTACTCAAGGGTACGCCTGAGGGTCGATTCCATGGGCACGCCAACGATTCCGAACCTGCTTCTGAGATTCAGAAAGAGCCTGTCAAAATACTTGTTCTGCAATGTTTTATAGATGGCAAGGGTGGTGAGATCCGACAGGCAGGATATTCGGGTGGTCCATTCCCAGTTGCCGTAGTGGCTCTGCAGAAGCATGATGCTTTTACCCTGTGCATAGTAATCCCCCAAAATTTCCGGATTTACATAATGCATCCTCCTTGAAAGTTCCCTTTCTCCCATATGGATCCTGTACATCCATTCCAGGAAATAATCGGTCAGTTGATGGTAGAAAAGCTTCGCGATCCTGCGGATCTCTTCAGGTGATTTCTCCGGGAAGGACCGGCTCAGGTTAAAATATACTGTCTTTTTCCTGTATTTCACAACGTAGTAGAGCAAACCATAGAGCAGGTCGGAAAACCGGTAAAGGATTGAAAGGGGAAGCAGGGTGATCAGCCAGAGGAAAGAATATACCAGGTAGAAAATTATTCCCTTCATCTGCCGTTTAGCCCAGTTCGCTGATGCGTTCGAGCTTTTGAAGGTCCAGGATCTTGATCTTCCTGCCGTCAATTCCTATGACACCCTCGCCGGCAAAGGTGGAAAGGGTGCGTATGGCATTGGAGGTGGTCATGTTGGAAAGGTTTGCGATGTCTTCCCTCGACAGGTAGATCTTTATTGTGCTGTCGTCCTCCTCAAACCCATAGGTGTCTTTGAGGAAGATCAGGGACTCCGCCAGCCTGCCGCGGATGTGCTTCTGGGTGAGCGTGACGGTACGGTTATTGGAGAACCCGAGTTCCGTGGCAAAGGCCTTGATGATGCTCAGACAGAGCTCAGCATTTAACCGGAGCAGTTTGTAAATAGTTTCCCGCTCAATGGTGCAGATGGTGGAGTCCTCGATGGCTACGGCTGTACAGTGATGGTGTTCTTCGGCGAATAGCGCCCTGTAACCTATGAACCCGACCGGTTTGGCCATCCGGACGATCTGTTCCCTTCCGCCGACGCCTTCCTTGAATATTTTTACCTTACCTTCCGAAAGCCAAAGCAATCCGGTAGGTTTGTCTCCCTCCTTAAAAATAATTTCCCCCTTCTTGAAGCTCTGGCTGGTATTGCTTTTTTTCAGTGTCTCTTTCTGTTCGATGGTCAGGACACTGAAAACAGACATCTTATTATCAATGCATTCCTCGCAGGTCATGGCTGAAAGTCCATTACGGTTTTAGTGTGTGTTGTAGAACATACAAATGTATAAAAAAATACCATATGTACCTCTAATATTTAGCAACCAGTGGCATCCGCCGGCCCACGCCGAATGCCTTCGAGGAAATGCGCAATATGGGGGGGGTCTGGTAGCGTTTGTATTCATTCTGATTTATCATGTGTAAAATGGTCCGTGTCGTTTCCTCATCCGATCCTTCGTGGATGATCTCGTCCGCCGATTTTTGTTGTTCAATGTATGCAAAAAGGATCCGGTCGAGGATCTCATAATCCGGAAGGCTGTCGCTGTCTCTCTGGCCGGGTTTAAGTTCTGCAGAGGGCGGTTTAGTAATGATATTGGCAGGAATAATCTCCTTTTGCCGGTTGATGTAACCGGCCAGCCTGTACACATCGGTTTTATATACGTCACCCAGCACGGACAATCCTCCGGCCATATCACCGTACAGGGTGCCGTAGCCAACGGCTGCTTCACTTTTATTGCTCGTATTCAACAGGATGTGGCCGAATTTATTGGAATAGGCCATCAGCATGTTGCCGCGGATGCGGGACTGCATGTTTTCTTCTGTAATGTCTTCCGGGCAGCCTTCAAACAGCGGATCCAGGGCTTTGAGATAGGTGTCGAAGGCCTCCTGGATGGAAACGATATCGTATCCAACCCCAAGGTTATCCGCCAGTTGCATGGCATCTGAAACGGAATGTCCGGAAGAATATTTTGAGGGCAGCAGGAGTACATGAACATTTTCAGGTCCCAGGGCATGGGCCGCCAGCACCAGGGTTACGGCCGAGTCAATTCCGCCTGAGAGTCCCAGGGTAGCCTTCCTGAAATCCAGCTTTTTAAAGTAGTCCCTGATCCCCAGCACAAGTGCCCGGTAGATCAGTTCTGTATGGTCCGGGACCTGGAACGGCAGGCTACCCATTTTACCGGAGCACAGTTCCTCAAGGTTTATCATGAGCCGGTCTTCCTCAAATAATTTAAGGGATCCCGCAATATCCCCGTTGCGCTCCACCGCAAGTGACCCGCCTTCGAATATCAGCTCCGTCTGGGCACCAACCTGGTTGACATACAGGATGGGGAGCCTGTATTTTTTTGCATTGTTAATAAAGATCTCAGTTTTTACTTTCTGTTTCAGGTAGGAGAAGGGAGAAGCTGCCAGGTTGATGATCATATCGGGCCTGAGTGCGGCAAGTTTTTCCAGCGGGTTCTCGGTATACAGGCGGCTGTTTGAGAAAGCATTCCCGGCGGGCTGATCGTACCAGAGGTCTTCACAGATGGTGATGGCCATTTTCATTCCCTTGAATTCCAGCAGCCGGAATTCTTTGTTGGGTTCGAAGTACCGGTATTCGTCAAAGATATCGTAGGTTGGAAGCAGGCTTTTATGGAAAACCTGGCGTATCTCCCCTTCGTACAGAAAGTATGCGGAATTAAAAAGTTTCTTGCCTGTCGGACCCGGGTTCAGGGTCGGCGCACCGATCAGCATTCCTGTCTTTTTGCTGAATGAGGCGGCCTCAAGCAGTGCCTCCCTGCTTGCCTCAATGAAACTGCTGTATTCGAGAAGGTCCTGGGGGGGATATCCCGTCAGGGCAAGTTCAGAAAAAACGACAAGGTCGGCTCCCTCTTTTTCTGCCTTATTCATTTCATTCCCGATCCTCCGGAGGTTCTCCTCGAAGTTGCCGATATGGTAATTTAGCTGGACAAGAAATGCTTTCATCTTACACATAAATCAGGTTTCCATGGATCCCGTTGAACGGGGATGGCATACCCTCGATTATCGTTTGAAAACGAAAGGATCTTCATCCCGGCTCAGAACTTAACCCCGACCCGCAGGGAGATCGAACCGACATGTGCACGGTAATCCTCGGTCTTCATTACATCCAAAATTCCACTTGTAAAGTAAATGCCGCCAATCAATGCCGTATTTCCGCCGAGGGAATATTCCAGTCCCGCTCCAATAAAATACGACATCATGAAAAACTGGATCTCATCATTGATGTCTTCCCCTTTGATATCATTATAATTTACATCAGCCGTGGCTCTCGTGTTGATATGTGCGTTCAGTCCCAGGTGGGCAAAAAACCTTGAATACCCGATCTCATTGGATTTCAGTTTAAGGCTGAAGGGAATGGTAAGGTACTGCAGCTTGTATTTTACCGTAGACCCTGCCGGCAGCGTATCCCGTCCACCGCCGAACCTGAAGTCAAGTGAATCGAGGTAATGCAGGTCACCGCCCGTGCCGAGGATGGAAAGGCCGGTTGAAAACGCATAGTTTTCAGTAAAATACAGATCCATAACAAGTCCCCCTCCAATCCCGAAATTGGTCCCATCCCTCTCGATCCGCTTTGAATCGGAGCTCATCCAGGTTATCTGAGGATCGAATACCACACTGAAACTGAGTCCCTGGCCAAAGATCTGGGAGGAGGATGCCAGAATGATCAGACTTAATATGTACTTTTGCATTTATTCTTCGTTTTACCTGTCAAAAAACAAAAGTAAAATATTCGTGGGAAATATTCCGAAATTTTTACCAACCGCGAAAGTCCTTTTACCGCTGGTCTTTACGGTTCTCCTCTGCATATTATCCTCCTGCCGGAAGGCCGGTTATCATACGGATACTTCGGGCATTGAACTGGAACTTGAAATTCACAGGTTTGAGCGGGACCTGTTCTCCCTTAATTTCGACAGCATCCCGGAAAGCATACCTTACCTGTATGATCGTTACGGGGAGTTTTTTGACCTTTTCAATTACCGTATTATCAATATTGGGGGGGCAAGGCAGATCACCTACCCGGATTATTTGAAGAGCTTTCTGACGGATTACCTGAATCACCAGGTATACCTGGAAACCATGGAAGTTTTTCCGGATCTTGGGGATCTGGAAAGGGATCTCAGCGAGGCCTTCAGGCGTTACCGGTATCATTTTCCAGGGAGGGAAGTGCCGGAAATATACAGCTTCGTATCCCGGTTCAACCAGTCCATCGTCACAGCCGAAGGGATTCTGGCCATTGGACTGGACAATTATCTGGGTCTTGATTGCGAGTATTACCCTCGTCTTGACATGCACCAGTACCAGATCCGGAATATGTATCCGGGAAAGATACCGAGCGATTGTATGATGGGCTGGGCCATGACTGAATTTGAGTACAATGATTCGGTTGATAATGTGCTTGCAAACATGATCTACCATGGGAAAATGGCCTATTTCACAAAGTGGATGCTGCCGGGGGAACCGGACAGTGTGATCATGGGGTTCAGCAGTGGACAGATGCAATTCTGCAGGAACAATGAAGCCAGGATGTGGGAATACCTTGTAGAGCACAGGATCCTGTTTGAAACGGACCGCATGACCGTTCTGAAATTCACGGGGAACGGACCGTTTACCAGGGATTTTACCCATGAATCTCCTGCCCGGGCATCGGTCTGGCTTGGCTGGCGGATCGTTGAGGCCTATATGAGAAGGAATCCTGAAGTAAGGCTGGAGGCTCTCATGCTGGATAAAGACTACCAGAAGATACTAACCCTCTCGAAGTACAATCCATAAAAAAACTGATGCCGAAAAAAGGGCATCAGTTTTCCTGATTTTATACCGGTTGCCCGCTCAGGTTATTCGGGATGGATGGCCTCAACCGGGCACACATCGGCGCAGGAGCCGCAATCGGTGCATTTCTCCGGGTCAATTACATAGATATCTCCCTCGGCAATGGCCTCTTCCGGACATTCATCGATGCATGCGCCGCATGCTGTACATTCATCATTTATAACGTATGCCATTTTAAGTGAATTTATGGGTAAAACAATCGTTGCTACAAATTTAAAGTTAATTCAATAATTATCGAGTTATTTACATAATTTGAAATGATTTTAGATTAGGTGGGAGATGGCTATCCAGGCCATGGTTCCCATCCCTGTTTTCAGGGCCTCCTCATCAACGTTAAAGGTCGGGGTATGCAGTTCCCGGACATCCTGTTTGTCGCTTTCCCGGATCCCGAGCCGGTAAAGAACGGAGGGATACCGCCTGGCAAAAAATGCAAAATCTTCAGCGGTCATGCGCGGGTCAAGCTCTTCGATGGCATCCCTGCCCAGGAAGTCCGCCGCAGATTCCATGGATTTTCGTGTGATCTCAGGATCGTTATAAAGGGCAGGGTAGCCTTCCACGATCTTGAATTCACAGGCGGCACCCATGCTGTCTGCTATGGACCGGGCGATGCTGATCATCCGCTTATGCGCATTTTGTCTCCAGGCCTCATCCATAGTGCGGAAGGTTCCTTCCATGGTAACTTCCGAAGGAATGACGTTCATGGCTCCGTCGGCGATTACCCTGCCGAACGAGAGGACAGTAGGCGTGGAGGCTTCAGCATGCCGGCTGACGATCTGCTGAAGGGACACAAGGATATGGGCGGCGATCAGGACGGAGTCCGTAACACGGTGGGGCAAGGCTGCATGCCCCCCCTTGCCCCTGACGGTGATATAGATCTCATCGCTGGAGGCCATGTATTTGCCTGCCCGGAATCCCACATGTCCAGTGAGCATGCCGGGGTAAACATGCTGGGCGATCATGAGTTCTGGCTCTTCGTTTCCGAACAGCTTGTCTTCCAGCATCAGGCGGGCCCCTCCGGGGGCTTTTTCTTCCCCGGGCTGGAAAACCAGCTTCACCTTTCCGGGGAAATATTCGCTAAGTTGCTTCAGGATGCGGGCCGTACCGATCAGGGAGGCGGCGTGCACATCATGCCCGCAGGCATGCATGCGTCCCGGGTTCTGCGATTTATATTCCACCTCGTTTTCTTCCTGGATCGGAAGGGCATCCATATCTGCCCGAAGGGCGATGATCCTGCCGGGCGTGGCACCCTCGACTTCGGCCAGGATGCCGGTGCCTGCGATTCCCTTCCGGCAGGGTATTCCTTCCTTTTCGAGCATCCGGGCGATAAAATCTGCAGTATCATATTCCTTAAATGACAATTCAGGATGCATGTGCAGATGCCTCCGGATCTCAAGGATTTCCGGGTAGAGTTTTTCAGAAAGGTCTTTGATCGATTGTTTCAGGTCCATGGATTCATAATTTTGTGATCAGGGCCAGAAGATCATCCGGAAACCCGCGATGAGCATGAGTCCCCCGAAAACCTTTTTCAGCGTCGCTGCCGGCAGCTGAACGGCCAGCCTGGATCCGAGGTAGCTTCCAATGAAAAAAACGGCCAGTAGCAGCAGCGAATATTTCAGGTTCGTATATCCTTCCCTGTAGTAATTAATAAATGCCAGCAGACCGATAGGGGCCAGCATCATGCCGAGGCTGATCCCCTGTGCCTGGTGCTGGGTAAATCCGAGGAAGAACACCAGTGCCGGCACGATGATAATGCCGCCGCCGACACCAAGGCTGCCGCTGATGAATCCGGCAAGCAGTCCCACAACAACCAGGATCAGGATGGTATGTATACTCATAGGCAGGTTTTTAGAAGTCAAGGTTCATTGAAAAATAGAAGATCCTTGGCAGGATGATATTGTTCTCGATTCCCCATGCCCAGTCCAGCCGTATCCAGTAGCCAAGGACTATTGAACGGACGCCGAAACCGTAGCCGGCCACAATGGGTTCCCGGTTCGAATCGATGGTAATGGTTATAGGGCCGCTTTCAATGACCTCGTTATCGTAGGCATTTTCACCTGACCAGGGATGCAGGCCGTTCCAGGCCGTCCCGAGGTCCGCAAAACCGACTGCCATGAAATTGTTCAGGAAGTTATTGCTGATGGGATGGTTTGCGAAATACCGGATCATGGGCCAGCGCAATTCCGTATTGATGACGGCGAAGCGGTCCCCGTTCCTGATGTTCTGGGTGAATCCCCTCATATTGGTGGCCAGTGTCTGGT
>CAZVLG010000189.1:0-2104 GCA_964627835.1 uncultured Bacteroides sp. | reverse complement strand
GATACGGAAAAGGGTGCCCATTATTTATATATAACTCCCATGACCTTCGGCGAGAAGAGGCTTGGATTTATCGCCACTGCCACCCGGCAGAAACTCTGGAGGGTCTTTGTCCGCCTGCTGACCGAATTTGAAAATGATTATGTTGATGACCAGGTAGTCCATGTACTGGCCAGGGAGGCCGACACAATTTCAGAATCCCCCGCATGAATCAAGAATGCTGATCGCTGGTTCCATACTATTGATGATCCTTAGCTGCCTTATCATATGGCGTTCTGCAGCCGGTTTTGAGATAGCATCCGATTATCTGGGAAGGAAACTGACCTACGGGATCAAGGGAGCCACAATCAATGCAATAGCCAGTTCTATGCCTGAATTCCTGAGTACCTTTTTCTTCCTTTTCTACCTGCGGGATGTCAACGGGTTTAGCGGGGGACTCGGCATAACAGCCGGAAGTTCTATTTTTAATCTTCTTGTGATCCCGGCCTCGGTTATCCTGGTAATCACCTTCCGGGATCCGCGCAAAACAATTAAAATCACCAGGAAAGTCCTCCGCCGGGACGGTATCGTACTTATTATAACCATCCTGATCCTGGTGCTGGTGATTGACAAGCCCGTGCTCAAACGCGTACACGGAATGATCCTCGTGATGACCTATCTGGCCTATCTGGGCTATATGTTTTTTACCATGAAGAGCCTTAGAGAAGAAAAATCATCGCTTATGTCATCCGTCCGGGTGGTACACGGACAATCCTTATGGATGAAGATCCTTACCCTCAGGCTGGAGTGCCTGGTCGTTGGAAGAAGGGAGCTTAACAACAGGAATGCCTGGCTTTTACTTATACTCAGCACACTTGTAATGTCGCTGGGGACCTGGCTTCTGGTGCTCGGCACCGAAATGCTCAGCGATGCCATGCATATTCCCATACTTTTTGTAGCGATAGTGCTTTCCGCGGCAGCCTCCAGTGTGCCGGATACGGTCATCTCCATCAAGGATGCCAGAAAAGGGAATTATGACGATGCGATATCCAACGCACTTGGCAGCAATATCTTTGACATCTCTTTTGCCCTCGGCCTTCCGCTCCTGCTTTATACCCTGATATTCGGCAAAATAGAAATGGATCCCGGAATTCGGGACCTAAGCGCGGAACTCTGGATGTTCCTCCTGATTATTACCGTACTTGCCGCTGTCATCTTCAACATCGGAAAACGGCTGAGCCGTTCAAAAGCTGTTATTTTTATCCTGATCTATGCGGTCTTTGTTTTCTTTGTATTCGGCCAGGCATTCCATATGAACCTGATCCAGCACATATCGGAGGCGCTTCTTCGAGTCATCAACTGCCTGGAATCATTGTTTTGATAATGAATAATTCGCAGAAGTTCAGGGAATTTTCTAAATTCGGTGGACCGACACGATTAATGAAATATTCTTATAAATAGATGAATCCCAAACAATTAGCTGGCGAACGTGCTGTCGATTACCTGGAAGATGGAATGATCGTGGGATTGGGATCAGGCAGCACTGCGTTCTTTGCCATCCGGAAAATCGGGCAGAGGATCAACCAGGGACTTAGGATCACCGGGGTCTGCACTTCGGAGAAAACCAGGTTGCTGGCGGAGGAATGGAAGATCCCTTATGTGGATATTGACGATGTGGATCAAATCGACCTGACCATTGACGGGGCTGATGAGATTGACTCGATGGGAAACGGCATCAAGGGGGGAGGAGGTGCACTTTTATATGAAAAAATCGTTGCATCGAATTCCAGCCGGAATATCTGGGTTGTCGAGCAGCATAAACTCGTGGACCGCCTCGGGGCCTTTCCTCTGCCGGTCGAGATCCTCCCGTTCGGATATAAACGCTGCCTGGACGCCCTGTCTGATATGGGATTCAAACCCAGCCTGCGAATGTCGGGCAAATCGGCCTTTCTCAGCGATGGCGGCCACTACATTGCAGATCTGCATACAGGCCTGATGCAGGATCCCTTCGAAACAGGCCGAAAATTAAAGGAGATACCCGGGCTTATCGAGCATGGGCTCTTCCTGAACCTGGTGAACATTGTAGTAGCTGCCAATAAGGGTGTGGCAGATATTATCACCTATCGAT
>CAZVLG010000188.1:0-13148 GCA_964627835.1 uncultured Bacteroides sp. | reverse complement strand
GATTATTTCGGCGAGCTGTACGATCATCGCCTGAAAACGGCCCCCAAGGGCTTCCCGAAAGATTTTGAGTATATCGACCTGTTGAAGTACAAGAGCTACATTGTGTCCAGGCCATTCGACGATGTACTGGTGTGTGGAGGGGGACTCCTGGAGGAGACCCTGAAAGCATTCCGCCTGGTGCATCCCCTGGTCCGGTATATCAATTATGCCCTGGAATGAGCCCCGGCCGCTCCGGGAACCAGCCGGGGGAAAGACACGGCTCCATCCACGCCCGGGCTCAGCGGATTAACCGGTCAACGATCTTTGCCGAGGCAAGGCAGAGGGGAATGCCTCCGCCGGGATGGACAGATCCCCCGACGAAATACAAACCCTTGATCCTGCGGCTGAAATTGGGATGCCTGCTGAATGCTGAGAAGCGGCTGTTCGAGCTGATCCCGTAAAGAGAGCCATGATGGGAGGAGGTCCGGGCTTCGATGGCCGGCGGATCAAGCACCTTCTCCTCGGCAATATTATCCTCGAGGGATGCCCCGAGCATCCGTTCCAGTTTTTCCAGGATGCGCCGGCGGGCCCCGCTCCGGAATTCATGCCAGTCCTGACCGATGTTCTCCGGGGTATTGATCATAACGAACCAGTTTTGTCCCCCGCCCGGAGCATCCCCTTCCACTTTCAGGGAACTGATGAAAACATAGACGGTCGGGTCTTCATACAGGGTTTTTTCGGTAAAAAGATGCCTGAATTCGGCCCGGTAATCCTCCGAAAAAAAGATATTATGCAATTCCAGCGGGGGCAGTTCCCCTTTCATGCCCCAGTAAAAGATCAGGGCGGAAGTGGAACGCTCCTGCCGCAGATGCTTTTGCGGCAGGCTGTACCCGGGCATGAGGCTGTAGGCCCTGACAATATCTATATCCGAGATCACCAGGTCGGCATCGTGCGGGATGCCCCCGCTGCGGACCCCGGCAATACGGCCTTTTTTGATTATGATCTCTTCTGCGGGACTGTTGTAATGCAGTTCCACCCCCATTCTCCCGGCAAGCGACACAAGGCTTTCGGTGATCCTGTGCATTCCCCCGGAAGGGAAAAACGCCCCAAGGCTGTGCTCCAGGTGCGGAATGACGTTCAGGGTGCCCGGCGCAACGAAGGGATTGGACCCGTTGTAGGTGGCATACCGGTCGAAAAGACGGACCACCCTTGAATCACTGAAATAACGGCTGATCACATCGTGCATGGAGGAAAAGGCGAATAAGCGGTGGATGCGCAGGAGGGCCCGGATGAAAGCCCGGCTGAAAAAGGTCGATACCCGGTGGAAGGAACGGAAGATAAACACCGGGGAAGTCAGCTCGTACAACTCGCGGCTTCGTTCCAGGAAGGCCAGGAGGGAAGTGCCCTTCTCGGAGGTCGTCCGTTCCAGTTCAGCAGCAAATGCATCAACATCCTGCCAGGCATTGATACGGGTGCCGTCTTCATAATGGTACCGGCAAATCACCTCAAGCTTTTCGTACTGGAAATGCTTCGCAGGGTCTTCTCCGCAGCGCTCGAAGAGCTCATCCACCAGCCGGGGGAGCGTAAACAGCGATGGACCCGCATCGAACCGGAAAGCCCCTGAACGGACCTGGGTCAGTTTCCCGCCTGGCCGGTCATTTGCTTCGAGGATGCTGACACGGAATCCCCTGGTTGCCAGCCTGATAGCAATGGCAATGCCGGCGATCCCCGAGCCAATGACAATGGCTTTTTTGCTCACGATACCTCCTTATCCCGACAATTTAGCACAAAGGGATGGCAATACATGACAGAATTTGATATTTTTAGACCGTATTATCCTTATTGTCATGATCGATTACCCGGGGCCTGATTTGAACCTGATGAGCGGAGCCATCTCGATTGCCATCGCAACCATGGCCTTTTTAATCTATCATTTCACGGTCACTTCCAGGAGGTTCAAAAACCGCTTTGAAAATAAGTTCAGCGATTCGGACGCTTCCATACGCAAGGTGCTCTACCAGCGCCTGCTGGGGGCTATTCTCTACGGCCTTATCCCCTTCCTGACCATTATCCTGGTGTTCAGAAGGTCCCTCAACCATTACGGTTTTTCCGGTGATTACCTGAGTAAAAGCATCCTCTGGTGGATACCGGTAGCGGTGGTTGTTGTGTACCTTGGTTATCTGGGGGCCCGGAATAAAAAAAACCTTGAGATGTATCCCCAGATCCGGGCAAGCCGGTGGAGCATGGGACTCTTGACCCTCTCCGCCCTGAGCTGGATCACCTACCTGGTGGGCTACGAATTCCTGTTCAGGGGCTTCCTCCTGTTCTCCTGCCTCGAGGCCTTCGGCTACTGGCCCGCCATCATCATCAATATTTGCCTCTATTCGCTTTTCCATGTGCATAAAGGATCCCGCGAAACTTTTGGTTCCATGCTCTTCGGGTTTCTGCTTTGTTACCTGACCCTGTACCTGGGATCATTCTGGTTCGCCATCCTGGCACATATCACCATGGCCCTTTCGAACGAATGGTTTTCACTGAGTTTTCAGCCCGATATGCAGTTGATCAGAAACAGGCAGAAAAAATGAGCACGATCATGGTAACCGGCGCTACCGGCTTCATTGGAAGGCGGCTGGTCTCCCGGTTGGCCCGGGAGGGGTACCGGGTGCACGCCCTCTATCGTTCGGAAGAAAAGATCCGGGGATGGGAGCATGAGAACATACGTTTTTTTAAGGGGACCATCGGGGATGCTGCAAGCATCGGGCGGGCCATGAAGGACTGCCGGTATGTTTTCCATCTTGCTGCCTTTGCCGCAGTGTGGGCGAAGGATTTTGGGAACTTCTACGAGGAGAATGTCGGGGGAACGGTAAACCTCCTGGACCAGGCCCTTGCACAGGGCGTGGAAAAGCTGGTCTTTACCTCGACCGCAGGCGTCCTGGGGCCTTCGGATGGCTCCGTGAATACGGAGGGAAAAATATACAGCGGGAAGCATTTCACCCATTACGACCGGTCGAAGCTCCTGGCTGAAAAAATAGTGCTGGAATATGTTGGGCGGGGACTCCCGGCCCTGATCGTGAATCCCACCCGCGTTTTCGGTCCCGGGCCATACACTAAAAGCAATTCGCTGACCATGATCATTGACCGTTATCTTAAGGGAAGGTGGAAGGTGATCCCGGGCGACGGTAAAAGCATCGGGAATTATGTGTATGTTGACGATGTGGTGGACTGCCACCTGCTGGCGCTGGAGAAGGGGCGCGAAGGGGAACGGTACCTGGCCGGTGGAGACAATCTTTCCTTCCTTGAATTTTTTGATATCCTTGCCAGGGTTTCCGGCATTCGGCATAATCTTATTAAATTGCCGGTTGGGATGATGATGCTGATCGCAGGGGCCATGCAGGGCGCTGCATTCCTGAGCGGATGGACCCCTCCGATAACCCCGGCCTTTGTGCGGCGTTACAACCGTGACTGGGAGGTCTCCTGTGAAAAGGCGAAAAAAGAGCTGGGGTACCGGCCGATCTCCTTTGAAATGGGACTGAAAAAAACCATTGAATGGATCCAGCATTGAAATATACCCTTATCACAGGGGGAAGCAGGGGCATCGGGAAAGCCCTGGCCATTGAATGTGCCCGGTGCGGCATGAACCTGCTCATCGTGGCCAGGCAGGCAGATGCGCTTGAAGCTGCTTCGAAGGAGATCACGGAGGCCTTCTCCGTGCAGGTACATACCCTGCAGGCCGATCTCAGTAACCCGGGTGCCCCTCAGGGTGTGTGGGAATGGTGCAGGCGCAATGGCTACCGGGTGGATATCCTGATAAACAACGCGGGTGCCGGGGGACCGGCAATTTTTGAGGAATCCAGCCCGGAATACAACGAGGAGCGGATCCTGGTCAATATCCGGGCCCTGGTCCAACTGAGCCATTTGTTCCTGCCCGAGTTGAGGTCCCACACCAAAGCCCACATATTGAATATAGGCAGCCTGTCGGCATACTATCCCCTGCCATACAGAAGTGTATATGCAGCCTCCAAGGCATTTGTGCTGAGCTTTTCCCGGGCCCTGAGGGTGGAATTAAAGGAAAGCCGGGTCCGCGTTACGGTGGTAAATCCAAATGGTGTCCGGACCAATGTGGGGACTCAAACCCGGATCAATTCACATCCCAGGCTGTCCCGGTGGTTATTTATCATGGATGCTGAAAAGGTAGCCAGTATATCGGTAAAGGGAATGCTGAAAGGCAAACCTGTGGTGGTTCCCGGTTTCATGAACCGGGTGCTTGTCCTGGTTGCCCGCATAGTTCCTGCAAGCATGCAGGAACGGCAGTCATCCCGTATCCAGCGAAAAGAACTGGACCTGATTTGATCTGGTGATCCTTGTAATACCCTGGAAATGCGCAGCGGAACCGGATGAGTGATCATTCCCCGAAGGTACTGAATCCCGTCATGATATGCGTTTCACGGTTTGACAGGGTCAGTACCGGGATGGTTGCCCGGTTCAAAAGCTGTTGGGTCAGACTGCCCATGAACGTAATGCTTTTCGACTGCTCTTTCATGATCGTGATCATGTCCGCGTCCACGGAATCGGCATAAACGACCACGAGGTCTACGATGTTTTCTCCGATGAAAAACTTTTGCCTGTGCTTGATATTCTGAGCTTTAAAATATCCGGATGCCTGCTTGGCATAGGCTTTCAGCCTGTCCGTGATCCGTTTCCCCTTTGAGTTGCTTACGGCAATGATGTGTACCTCCGCATCGAAAAGCTTTGCAAGGGCAGCAGTAAAGGGAACTTTCTGCCTTGTATCGATGGTGATGTCTATGGGCATTACGATATTGCTGATCTGCTTGGGAATGTTCCCGGTCCTCGTGGTTAGCACAGGCTTTTCCGTGGCAGAGATAATCTTGAATGCATTGCTTCCCATAAAGAATTCCTCGAACCCGGAAGCCCCGTGTGTGGAGGCTGCGACCATGGCCTCTGCATAGGATTCTACCTGTGAGACGACCTCCTTGTAGATCTTTCCGGATTTGATGATGTACTTAAGGGTCGAATCGTTTTTAAGTTTGGATTCGTACTGGGCGACGAGCTTCTTGAACTTATTATTGGCCCATTCCTTTTCTTCCTCAAAATGACCGGGACTGTTGTAATCCGAGCTTTTCTTCTGAACATATACCAGCTGAATGTTCGTTTTATGTTTTCCGGCGAAGAGCAGGGCAAGTTCAATTCCCTTCAGAGAATCCTCTGAGAAGTCAATGGGAACGATAATGTTCTTCATGGCGGTTCTTGTTGATGACATAGCTAATTTAAGAAAATATTTGTTTTCGGAACGATGCCATGCCTTTTGTTATTAACGGTACACCATGCATTCAATTACTGGTTTATTTTTTAATTTTGCTTTCCGGTTTCTTAAAATCAGGCATCGTGATGAAAAAAGTTGTAGCCGGGATCGACATCGGGGGGACCTTTACGAAGTTCGGTATCCTGGACAGGGAAGGCAAGGTCTATGCAGCTGACTCCATTTCCACGGATACCCATAAAGACATTGCCCCCTACCTCGATGAGCTTTCCGGATCGATCAGAAAACTAATGGCCGGTTCCGGCGATAAATTGGAGCTCCTGGGATTGGGCGTGGGGGCGCCCAATGCCAACTATTACAGCGGGGCCATCGAATTTGCCCCCAACCTGAACTGGACGGGCGTGGTTCCCCTGGCCAGCCTGCTCGGGTCGCGCTTTAATCTGCCCGTTGCCATTACCAACGATGCCAATGCCGCTGCCATGGGAGAGATGATCTACGGGGGAGCTAAGAACATGAAGGATTTCATCGTGATCACGCTGGGCACGGGTCTTGGAAGCGGGATCGTCCTTGGCGGGAATGTGGTATACGGGCACGATGGTTTTGCAGGGGAACTGGGACATGTGAACGTCCGGGAAGATGGCCGGCAATGCGGGTGTGGGCGGAAAGGGTGCCTGGAAACCTATGTGTCGGCCACTGGCATCAAACGCACGGTGTACGAATTGCTGGCCCGGCGCAACGACGAGAGTGAGCTGAGAAAGATCCCATTCGATAAACTGACCGCGAAAAACATTTCCAGGGCTGCGGAACGTGGAGACCGGATCGCCATAAAAGCCTTTGAAATGACCGGGAGGATCCTTGGGAAAAGCCTTGCGGACGTGGTGGCCCTTTTCAGTCCCCAGGCAATATTTTTGCTCGGGGGACTCGCAAATGCCGGCGACCTTATTTTCAAGCCGGCAAAAGAGCATATGGAAAAAAACCTCCTCCCCATCTTCAGGAACAAGGTGGAGATCCTTCCTTCAGGGCTTGCAGAAAACAATGCTGCCGTAATGGGGGCTGCGGGACTCATCTGGAAAGAGATCATGGATTGATCCGTGACCCTTCCCGGGCCGGTGTTAATTACCTGCCCCCGGGTCACCTTCTCCCTGGCCACTTTTTTCGGGATCGCCTGCCGGAGGTTCATCCGGAGGGCCGCCTGAAGGCATTGGCTCGGCCTCTGAATTCCCTTCGACGTCTTCTGTTTGGCCGGGTTCCGGTTCCTGGAGAACCTGCAACTCCCAGTTGATTTCCATATCGAAATTCGAACGGACCGATATGTTGCCCGGGTAAAATTCAACCGCCTCGGGTTGCCTGTGTTCCAGGTAGTCACCGGTATCCCATTTCCCGTTTGCATTCACATCGTGAATCAGTTTGAGCGTAAAGATGGAAGGGGTCATATAGGGAAACTCAACAAGTCCGTCTTCAGTGGCCAGTTGCCGGCGCACAACATTCCCCTTATTATCCAGTACCTGGATGATTTTTTGTCCCCTGACACCACTCAGCTCCAGGAGGATCTTTCCATAATATTCTTCGTTACGGGTCCGGAACTTCTTAATGATGGTATCGTGGCCGATCCCGTAAATATCGGTGAAGGCACCCGGGAATATACCGATTTCATAAGAGGTTTGTTGCTGCCAGTCGACCTTCATGAAATACCTTCTAAGCCTGACACTGTCGTGAACAATGGTATAATCTACCGGTACAATAAGCGTGTCTTCAAACCTGTGCAGGTATATCCTGGAGGTGTCGATCCTGGCAAGGGGATGCTGGGCTACTATGGATACGGGAAGCTGCAGGTCCTGTTCAGGCCCGCGGAGGATCATTACGTCAAGGGAGATTTGTTCTCCCCCCTGTTTTTCTTCCTCCTGCTGCCTTCTCCTGCGCACGGTTGATTTCGATACTTCCCTGTAATTGAATCTCAGGGTGTCGTAGAAGGGCACATAATTCAGCAATGAATCCGTAACCGGGTACGTGGCCAGGACCGTCAGGCTGTCCCTCTTGTAAATCAATGAATCGGTCAGCCAGTAGACCAGGGTGTCGTTCATAACATACTCTTCAATGAGGTACCAGTCCCCTTCAACCTCAAAATCAAATGGCTCCATGATCACCGATTCGGTCAGCCTTCGGTTGAAACGCATACTCATCTGGCGGCGGTCTTTCCGGGAATTCTCGATCAGGTACTGGGGCACGTTGTCTTCCTGGAACAGGAACACATCCACGAAAACGCTCCAGGGGGCAAGGTCGGCCAGTGTCAGGGAATCCCCGCCCTCCACCAGAGCGGAATCCTGCATGCTGAGAGCAATGCTGTCCCCGGGCGCCCGTCCCGTCGTATCCCCGACTATCACCAATAAGGTATCCATTACACTGAGATCAGTGCTGTCGCAAAATTCCAGGACCAGGGAATCCGGATGAGGTTCCAGGAATGTCTGGAACAGGGAGGGGTACAGGTAGATGGCTGAATCGAGGAATCCGATGAATTCTTCCGGCACATCGTATTTGTAATTCCGGTTAAGGTCCTGCAGGGCAAAGAGCCGGTAGGTATCCGGACTGAGATTGTTGATCAGGAAATTGCCTTTGGCGTCGGACTTGCCGACGTATTTGGGGACTTCCAGCAGGGGGGCAGAATCGTTCAGGTTGCTGTGCAGCATCAGAAAAATCTTTTCCTTGTGCGGCTTGAGGTCGAATGCTTGCAGGACCGTTCCCATGACGGCCAGTGAGTCCAGGTATCCACCGGTTGAAAAGACAAATTCAAAATTGCTGAGGACATTGCCTTCGTTTAGGTCCTTTATGGATTCCCCGAAGCTGAAGGTATAGGTGGTACTGTCATGCAAATCCTCCTGCCATTCGACAACCAGGGTTTTCCCCCGTAATCGTATTTCGGGCCTTTCCTCCAGGGGGGGTGAAACAATAAGCTCCTGGCTGATTGCCTGGGTGTTAATGAATTCATCGAAGGTGATCTCGATCTTCCTGCCTTTGTAATTTATGGTTTTATTGAGGGGTTTGGACTTTTCGATTTTGGGTGGGGTTTTATCCCTGGGTCCACCGGCAGGTGCGCCGATTTTCGCACAGTCGGCTATGAAAAACAGGAGGAAAAAGGAGATGAGTATGTGGAAAAATCTCTTCAACTTTGATTATCTTTAGCGCCATAAGGGGATCGCCCGGGGCAAATTTATACTTTTTACCCACGATAAATAAACGAACGAACATGATTTTTGGTGCAATAAACTGGGATATGAACCCGGAGATTTTCCGGATCGGCAATTTTGCTGTACGCTGGTACGGCCTGCTCTTTGCCTCCGGTTTTTTCTTCGGCTACCTTATTTTCATGAGGTTCTTTAAAAAGGAAGGATTGTCCCTCGACCTGCTGGACAAGCTGACCATCTATATGGCCCTTGGCACCGTGATCGGGGCAAGGCTGGGGCACTGCCTGTTCTATGAACCGGATTATTACCTCAGCAATCCAATAGAGATCCTGAAGATATGGCGCGGGGGACTTGCGAGTCACGGTGCTGCCATCGGGATTCTCCTTGTGCTCTGGCTGTTCGTGAGAAAATACAAAATGCCGTTTATCTGGATCCTTGACAGGATCATTATCGTCGTGGCCCTGGCAGGTGCATTCATACGCCTCGGCAACCTGATGAACTCCGAGATATACGGGGTGGAAACCGCCCTGCCATGGGGATTTGTATTTATCCGCAACCTGGAAATAGTCCCCAAACATCCGACCCAGATATACGAATCGCTGACCTATTTCCTGGTTTTTTTGCTGCTGCTCTGGATCTATTATAAAACCAACGCAAAACCCCGTCCGGGCATGCTATTCGGATTATTTCTCATCCTGGTATTCGGCATGCGCTTCCTTATCGAATTCATCAAGGAAGACCAGGTCGATTTTGAAGCGGGTATGGCCCTCAACATGGGCCAGTGGCTCAGTATTCCCTTTGCCCTGTTGGGCGCAGGGATCCTGGCATGGTCCCTGCGCAAGGCGAAAAAACAGCCTGAATAGTCGTCTATTTCTTCAGGACTTTGTCCAGTACGGTTTCTTTGGGCAGCTTTTTGGTGCAGAAGAACCAGTCATAGCACTTCATTTCTGCTTCCTTTCCCTGCATCCTGTCTTTAGCTGAACCGCAGGAACCGGCCGGGGGCATGATCACATCATCGCCCGGGCGCCAGTCCGCCGGAAGGGCCACTGAAAACGCATCCGCTGTCTGCAATGCGACCACGACCCTGTAAAGTTCGTCGAAATTACGTCCCAGGCTCAGCGGATAATAAATAATGGCACGGATGATGCCTTTCGGGTCGATAAAGAATACGGCCCTCACAGCCTTTGTTGTAGCTTCACCCGGCTGGATCATCCCGTATTTATTGGCGACCTCCATGGTGATGTCCTCGATCAGCGGGAAGGTCACCTCGATGTCCTTCATTCCCTTGTATTCGATTTTTTCCTTGATGGTCCTAAGCCATGCAATATGGCTGTATAAACCGTCGATCGACAATCCCACAAGCTTGCAGTTTGCCTTTTCAAACTGATCTTCCATATGGGCGAAGGTCATAAATTCGGATGTGCATACCGGGGTAAAATCGGCCGGGTGGCTGAACAGGATCACCCAGTTCCCGGAATAATCCTTCGGGAAATTAATTTCACCCTGTGTGGTAACGGCCTTGAATTCAGGTGCAGGATCACCGATCCTTGGCATTGAGATTACTTCTTGTTCTTCCATAATGATTCATTTAAATGGTTACTATTTATTGTTTATATAGGTATTTCCCTTAATTCGCCGGGGATTCGGCTAATTCATAGGGATCCCCGCATATTCCGGCAGAATATAATATTCTCTCAGGGAGTTCTGCTTATGCTGGTGGTCCTCCGGCAGCCAGGTTTTTGCTCCGTTCAATGGACTGCAGGGCCAGGTAATTGTCCCCGAACTTTTTCAGATTATCCATTTCCACATCGTACTGGTCAAAATGCCTTTCTTCATCCTGTACCAGTTCCTCGAACAATGTCTTTGAAACGGAATCGGCATTCTTGGAGCATTCATTCGCCCAGTTGTTGTAATCGAGGGCGCTTGAGGTTTCCATTTCCGCCGCCAGTTCCAGCATTTTTTTCACATCTTGTACCTTATTGACTTTCGCCGAGGCAAGCATTTCCACCTCTCCCTTCAGGAACAGTATCCGTTCGGCAAGCCGTTCGATATGCAGCATTTCCTCGATGGCGGTACGCTTGAATAATCCGGCCAGGAGATCGTATCCCTGGTCATCGCAGTGAAAATGGAAATACATGTACTGGTGCACGGCGTTCAGCTCATCGGCAACCGCCTTATTTAAAAGTTCAATACTTTTTTCTTTCATATGTTTAGGGTTTAAATTGAACGTTCAATCCATTGGCTATATCCATGGCCAGGTCCTTATCCGCCTTGTAAAAATGCTCCAGCTGGCGCTGGATGATCTCATTCTTTTTCGGACCGGAAATGCCACTCATGGCCCCGATGAAATTGGAAAGGGTGTTTTTCCTCTCCCCTTCTGTCATCACCTTGCGGTATAATTCCCCGGGCTGGGTATAATGGTCATCGTCGTTTTCATTCCGGTCATAGGAGTCGGCCACCAGGCCATCCACCTCAAATGGGGGTTCCTTGTAGGTCCTGTCTGCCTTGATGTCGTCGAACCGGTTCGGGAAATAATTGGGCGAATCTTCCCCGTTGCCGTCGATGCTCATCGCACCGTCCCGTTGATGATGGTGAACGGGACTGATGGGGCGGTTCACCGGGATTTGCTCGTAATTGGCCCCCAGCCTGTAACGGTGTGCGTCCGGATAGGCAAGAATGCGTCCCTGCAGGAGCTTGTCCGGCGAAAGCCCGATTCCGTCCACTACATGGGCCGGTGCAAATGCGGACTGTTCCACATCGGCGTAGTAGTTAAGGGGGACCTCGTTCAACTCCATGACCCCCACTTCGATCAGCGGATACTCGGAATGCGGCCACACCTTGGTGACATCGAAGGGATTCCACCGGAATTTTTTCGACTGATCCTCCGTCATCACCTGGATCTTCAGCGCCCATTTTGGGGAATCCCCTCTTTCAATGGCAGCCAACAGGTCGCGCTGGGAATAATCCGGGTCCTTGCCTTTCAGTTCCTCCGCCCGGGCCGCATTCAGGGTCATGTTCCCCTGAAGGGTCTTGAAATGGAATTTCACCCATGTCCGTTCATTCCTGCTGTTGATCATGGAAAAGGTATGGCTGCCGTACCCGTTCATATGCCTGTGGCCATCCGGTGTTCCACGGTCGCTGAACAGGATCATTACCTGGTGAAGACTCTCCGGGTTGAGGCTCCAGAAATCCCACATCATCGTGGGACTCTTAAGGTTTGTCTTCGGGTCCCGTTTCTGGGTATGGATGAAATCAGGGAACTTTTTTGGATCCTTGATGAAAAATACGGGGGTGTTGTTGCCCACCAGGTCCCAGTTCCCGTCCTCGGTATATAATTTCACGGCAAAACCCCTGGGATCCCTTTCGGTATCGGCACTTCCCCGTTCACCTCCGACAGTGGAGAAACGGACGAACACCCGGCATTCCTTACCGACCTTGCTGAACAATTTGGCCTTGGTGTATTTCGTAATATCGCCGGTCACTTTAAAAGTACCATAAGCACCCGTTCCTTTGGCATGAACAATCCTTTCGGGGATGCGCTCGCGGTTGAAATGCGCCAGTTTTTCATGCAGGTAATAATCCTGCAGTAAAATGGGTCCCCTCGGTCCAGCAGTCAGGCTGTCTTCGTTTTCGAAGTAGGGGCGTCCGGAAGCTGTTGTAAGTTTTTTCTTTTTGCTCATGATCTCATTTTTTTTTTAGAAACTTACCTTTTATCTGAAGTTTGATTTCTTCTATCTTAAAGCCGGGTATTTCCTTTTGCTGAAAATAATCTTCCAGCATCCGGTCAAGTTCATCGTCCTGGAAGTCATCGATCCGGTCCGATTCGGAGCAATACAGGTGGTGATGCCGGTCCATTACCCCATCGTACCGCATGACATCCCTATCGGTTTTCACTTTGTTTATCAAATGATTGTCAACCAGGGTTTCCAGCACCTTGTAGACGGTTCCCGTGGCAATGCTCGGATGTGCCTCCCGGATGTACTGGGTGATGTTTTCGGCCGTTGGATGGTTATTCAGCCTGTAAACCGCCTCAAGGATGGCAAGCCTTTGCGGGGTCACCTTCAGTCCCGCTTCCTTCAACTTCTCTTTCAGATGGTTCAGGCCGAATTCCACGATATCTATACCTATATAAGAATTATTCTTAATTAAGAGTAAACAAATTTAATGAATTTTCATCCAATTTCCAAATGAAATATGCAGGAATTTCAGGAGCCCACTTCCGGGAACAGCCGTTACCTGGCAGGCAGCCTATTTTTGAGAGAATTACGTATCTTTCAGGCATGGAAGAATTGCAGCGCAGACAATTTGAGCAGGAACTCCGGGAAAGCATAAAAGGGGATGTTTCTCTCGATGATTATACCCTGGGCATTTATGCCACGGACGCTAGCATTTACCAGCTCATGCCCGTTGCCGTGGTGCTGCCCCTGGACGCACAAGATGTGGTAACTGCGGTAAAGATCGCCAGTGAATATCGTGTCCCCATCCTGCCGCGTGGGGCGGGGACCAGCCTGGGAGGACAGGCAGCCGGACGTGCGCTGATCATCGATTTTTCAAAATACATGAACCGCATCCTGGAGGTGAATGTAAAGGAAAAATGGGTCAGGGTGCAACCGGGGATCGTCCTGGATGAATTGAACGCTTTCCTCAGACAATACAACCTTCATTTTGCACCTGACCCTGCCACCAGCGACCGTGCAACCATTGGAGGGATG
>CAZVLG010000187.1:0-6452 GCA_964627835.1 uncultured Bacteroides sp. | reverse complement strand
AGAACCTGCAGGCTTTTTATACGGCGGTGGACACTACGTTTTTCACGCGGGAATGGGACCCGGGAAAGGCATCCCACCTGAACAAGATCCTCTTTACGATCGGCGACCGGAAAATATCCCAGACTGACTTTACGGAGTACCTGGCTGCCAACCAGGGAGGACGGAAGATGAACATTAAAGTCCTGGTCAACAACCAGTACAAGAATTTCGTCGAGGCAGAGGTCCTCCAATACGAGGAAGACCAGCTCCCCGATAAATATCCCGAATTCAGGCACCTTGTGCAGGAATACCACGACGGGATCCTTCTGTTCGACCTGACCGACAAGATGGTGTGGACAAAGGCGGTGGAGGACAGCGTGGGACTCACAGCCTTCTACGAGGAACATAAGAACGATTACCAGTGGGAAAAGCGAATGGGCGCAACCCTGTATACCTGCAGGGACGAGGAGGTTGCCGGATTTGCCATGTCGCTTTTAAATGACCCTAAAAACAAGAAACAGACCCCGGAAGACATCCAATCCCTGGCCTTCAGGGAATTCAATGACAGCAGTTGCCTTTCATTCGAGCAGAGGAAGTTTGAAGCAGGAGATCATCCCCTGGTCGATAAAATGGACTGGTCGGACAGGATATCCGATATGCAGACCGATAAAGGAAAAACAATCTTCCTGGTCAATAATAAAATACTCAGGCCATCGGTCAAGGAACTTGATGAGTGCAGGGGACTCGTAACAGCCGATTACCAGAATTATCTGGAAAAGGAATGGATCAAAACCCTGAGGGCCAAATACCCTGTACAGGTGAACCAGGAATTGCTGTCCGGGATTAAATGATAACACCATGGGAAAGATACCGTTTATAATCATGCTTCTGATCGGGCTTGTATCCTGTACCAGCCTTGAGAACAGAAACAAGGAAAAACCCCTTGCCAGGGCTTATAACAAGAACCTGTATCTTTCAAATATCCATGATATATTCCCCGAGAATATCTCTGCTTCTGACAGTTCCATGATCCTGCAAAACTATGTCGACAAATGGGTCAAGAAGCAAGTGATCCTGCAGAAAGCGGAACTCAACCTTACGGAAGAACAGAAGGATGTCACCGAACAACTTGATGAGTACCGCAGCTCCCTGCTGATTTATAAATACGAACAGAGCCTGATCACCCAGAAACTGGATACGGTTATCGCGGACGAAGAAGTACAGGCCTATTACGACGAGAATCCTTCCAATTTCAGCCTGGATGAGCATATCGTCAAATGCCTGTTTCTCAAACTTCCCGAAGATGCACCCGATCTTTACAGGGTCCGGCAGTTGTACCGGTCGGAAAGAGAGGAGGACTCTCAGCAGCTGGAAAGCTACTGCTACCAGTATGCGATCAAGTACGATTATTTCGATGAGAACTGGGTGCCTTTCGAAAGCATCTCCCGTCAGCTGCCCAATGAGATCCGAAGCCCGGATCGTTACCTGAGATATAACCGGTACATTGAGCAGCAGGATTCTCTATTCCGCTATCTCGTCAACATCCGGGAATACCAGCTGGCAGGCATGGTGGCACCCCTTCCCTATGTGGAATCAAAAATCAGGACCATTATCCTGAATAAGAGAAAGGTACAGTTTATCCATGACCTGGAGAATAATATATATATGGATGCGTTAAACAAGGGAGACTTTACCATCTACAAAAAGTATTGAATAAGCGGAGAATCCAGATGCAAATGATGAAAGGACTGTTGCGAACGGCATTCCTGTCATGCCTGTTCACCTGCAGCATGGGAATGGCAAGTGGACAAAAGATCCTTGACAGGATCGTCGCCGTGGTCGGGGAATATCATATCCTCCAGTCGGATATCGAAGGACAGTATCTGCAAAACCGGGCACAGGGCATCTCCATGCCCAGTGACCCGAAATGCTGGATCCTGGAGGATTACCTTTCCCAAAAATTGCTGGTCAACCAGGCTAAAATCGACAGCGTGGTAGTCTCTGAAGGTGAAGTGGAAATGGAACTGGACGGCAGGCTGCAGTATTTCATTCATATGATCGGCAGCCAGGAAGCACTGGAGGAGTATTTTGGCAAGAGCATCCTGCAGATCAAGGCAGACATGCGCGAGTCCGTGCGCGAAAGCATTCTGACAAGGCGTATGCAGGGCACCATCACGGCCGATGTAAGGGTAACCCCTTCTGAGGTCAGGGCTTTTTATAACAGCCTCCCGAGAGACAGCATCCCGTTTATCGATTCCAAGATCGAGATCAGCCAGATTATCAGGTACCCGCAGGTAAAGGAAGATGACATATTCGAAACAAAGCAAAAGCTGCTTGAGCTCAGGAAACGGATCCTGGAAGGGGAGAAATTTACCACCCTGGCGGTTTTGTATTCCGAGGATCTCAGTGCCCCCATGGGGGGAGAGATCGGTTTTATGGGCAAGGGCGAGCTGGACCCGGCCTATGCGAAGGCCGCCTTCAGCCTGAAAGAGGGTGGGGTTTCCACCATCGTGGAATCTTCTTTTGGTTATCATATCATCCAGTTGATAGAACGAAGGGAAGACCGGGTCAATACCAGGCATATCCTGATGAGGCCAGAGGTCGAACCGGAAAGTATTATGGCCACCAGGAGAAAACTGGATAGCATTGCCATGCTTGTCCGGACCGATACCGTCAGTTTTGAACTGGCTGCAATGATCTATTCGCAGGATAAAAACTCAGCCGTAAACGGAGGAGTCATGGTAAATCCCATGGACAATACCACCCAGTTTGAAATGGATGATCTCCAGGCTGCAGAATTCGTTGCTTTGCGCGACCTTAGTGTCGGTGAGATAACGGATGCATTTGAAGCTGAGGATGAGAACGGGAAAGAGGTATACAAGATCATCCTTCTGCAGAACCGGACCCGGCCTCACCGTGCAAACCTGGAAGAAGATTATATGATCCTTAAGCAAATGGCCCTGGAAAAGAAAAAAGAGGATGCCTTTCAACTCTGGCTGGGCGAACGGATCGAAGACACCTATATCCATATTGATAACTCCTTCGCAGGCTGTGAATTTCAGAAAAAGGGATGGGTAAAGAACTGATCCCTGCCCTGTCAGCACCGTCCTGCTCAGGAGAGACAATCAATGGTATTGCCGCGATTATCAAAAAAAAAAAACAATTCATGAAACCCTGCCTGCTGCTGGCAACAGTTCTTGTGCTGACCCCGCTGCATGCACAGAATGAGCGGAAGATAGAGATCCTGAACTCGGATTACATGGAATATGACAGGAACATCGACGGGGGAGTTGTGAAGTACGTGGGCGAGGTGGCTTTCAGGCAGGAAAACATGCTGCTTTACTGCGACAGCGCATGGTTATTTTCAGAAGCCAACATCGTACATGCTTACAATTCTGTTCACATCATCCAGGGTGATACACTTCACCTGTATGGGGATATACTCCGGTATTACGGCAACGAAAAGCTGGCTGAAATACGCAATAACGTCACGCTCATCGACAAGGAAACCACGCTGACCACCGATCACCTTGATTTTGATCTTGAGGGAAGCATAGGGTATTATGAACACCAGGGACACATTGTCAACGGAGATAATACGCTTGACAGCAGGAGAGGGTACTATTACAGCAACAGCAAAACCCTGTATTTCATGGACAGTGTCGTTATCGTCAATCCGGATTATACCATCTATGCCGACACCCTGAGGTACCACACGGTCACGGAAGTCGCCTATTTTCTCGGCCCCACACACATCCTGAGCCCGGAAAACTACATCTACTGTGAAAACGGATGGTACGATACAAAAAACAACAGGTCACAGTTTAACGAAAACGCCTACCTGGAATCCTCTGGTCAATACCTGAGCGGAGACAGCCTTTATTACGAGCGCGAACTCGGAATTGGGCGCGCATTCGATAACGTGGAACTCTATGACTCCGCCAACCAGGTCATTCTGCGAGGCATGTATGCCATCTATTTTGAAGAGCCCGAATATGCCATGCTGACCGACAGTGCAGTGCTGGTGCAGATCTCGGATGGGGACAGCCTCTTTGTCCATGCGGACACCCTTACTTCGGTCATCGATACCAGCGGCGAATTCAAGGTCCTTAGGGCGTATTACAGGGTAAAGATTTTCAGCGCTGATATGCAGGGGAAATGTGACTCTCTCAGTTATATTGAACGGGATTCCGTATTTCAACTCTGCGGCGAACCCGTGATCTGGTCGAAAAGTTACCAGCTGACGGCAACCCGGATCGATGTGCATATGGCGTACGACGAACCCGATTACATCGACCTTACAAATTCAGCATTCATCATCTCACAAAGTGATTCGATCCGGTTCACCCAGATCAAGGGGCGGGACATGAAGGGATTTTTCAGCGATGGGGAACTCAGCTGGATCGATGTAAACGGCAACGGGCAGACCATTTATTTTGCCAGGGATGAAGCAGAGCTGATAGGTGTAAACAAGGCTGAGAGCAGTAATATTGTCATATATTTCAAAGATGGAGAGCTCGACAGGATCAAAATGATCACATCTCCGAAAGCCGTCCTCTATCCGCCCGGCGAATTATCGAAAGAAGAATTTTATCTGAGTGGGTTTTTATGGCTGGATAAGCACCGGCCTGTTAAAATGAAAGAAATTTTCGAGTGGCTGGATGAACAATAAAAAAGGGGGCCCTGCCCCCTCTTTCATTAGTATTCGTCCTCATTAAAAAAGAAATCATCCTTGCTTGGATAGTCTGGCCAGATGTCCTCGATGCTCTCGTAGATTTCGCCTTCGTCCTCTATTTCCTGGAGGTTCTCAATCACTTCGAGTGGTGCACCGGATCGGATACCGAAATCAATTAACTCATCTTTGGTTGCTGGCCACGGTGCGTCTTCAAGTTTTGAAGCTAACTCTAAGGTCCAGTACATAATGCAATCGATATTAATACAACATCAACCTTTTCAGGCTATCCCTAAATTCGTGCAAATATAAAAAAATTTAAAAATTACAATCCCGGTTGCCAGTTAATTTCTTCAACTTTAAAATCTTTGGCGATTTTCCTGGCAAGGGTGAATAGGTAATCCGATAGGCGGTTAAGGTATTTTACAAGCAATCCGGTCTGTTCAGAGCTTTTAACAAACCGGATGGCATATCGTTCAGCCCGACGGCAGGTAGTTCTGGCCAGGTGGCAGTAGCTGACCAGCGGATGTCCCCCGGGAAGAATAAAGGAACTCAAAGGATCAAGTTCGGTATCCATGGCATCAATTCTTTGCTCCAGGAGATCTATGTCTTCTTCCTTTATCCTGGGAAGTTTTACGGAGTCATCGTTTTTTTCATTGGCAAGCAGGCTTGATCCCACCATAAGGCGGTCCTGTATCCCCAAAAGATCCTTTCGTATGCCGGGATCGGTAAGGTGATCCCTCAACAGGCCTATCCAGGAATTCAGTTCATCCAACGTGCCATAGGCCTCGAGCCTGGGATGGTCCTTTGACACGAGTTCTCCTCCCAGCAGGGAGGTCATGCCATGGTCCCCCGCCTTCGTATATATCTTCATCGGTACTGTACTTATGGTTTTTTTGATTCAGCAGGTACTTCGTTCATCCTGTCATACTCGATCTCGCCGTCAATCAGCCGGACCACCCTTCTTGCCCTGCGTGCAATGTCTTCTTCATGGGTAACCACAATAATGGTATTGCCAATCTCGTGGATCTTATCAAACAGGTCCATGATGTCAAGGGAGGTTTTCGAATCCAGATTACCGGTAGGTTCATCTGCAAGGATGATCGAAGGATGGTTGACCAGGGCCCTTGCCAACGCGACACGCTGCCGCTGACCCCCCGACAGTTCATTGGGTTTGTGGGCAATCCGGTCACTGAGCTGTACGCTTTCAAGTACTTCTTTTGCCCGCAGGAGCCGGTCATTTTTGGAATACCCGGCATAGATCAGTGGGAGCATTACATTTTCAAGTGCAGAATACCGGGGAAGCAAATTAAAGGTCTGAAAGACGAACCCTATCTCATGGTTTCGTATGTCTGCAAGCTGGTTGTCTTCCATTTTGCTGACGTCCTTCTGGTTAAGGATATACTGTCCGGAAGTGGGTGTATCCAGGCAGCCGATGATATTCATCAGTGTAGACTTCCCGGAACCGGAGGGCCCCATAACGGCAACGTATTCATTCTTCCTGATATCCAGGGTAACGGACCTCAGGGCCCGTACGATGATGGTGCCAACTTTGTAATTCTTGACGATCTTCGATAACTGAATCATTGTTTCCATGGGTCCTCTAAAATATTTGCTAATTTAACCATATAAACGGAACGGGGGTCACAATATTTTTAAATATTAACTGTATAATGGCCCTTCTTAATATCATATCCGATAAAGACAATAACGGTATTGTACAGTTCCAGGCTGATGTAAATCGCATCCCGGCTGACAAGTTTCTTCCATGCCCGGTGCATGTCCAATGACCAATGGATAT
>CAZVLG010000186.1:0-11217 GCA_964627835.1 uncultured Bacteroides sp. | reverse complement strand
AAAAGCTCAGTTCAGGTGAGAATCCGGGTGGAGGCACCAGGTCGCTCCAGTGGTCCGTTTCCGCATCGCGCAGGTTAAGTTTTGCACGGGTCCTTCCGGAGGCATCCAGGACCTTCCATTCCTCCTTTTCTTTCTGCAGGGTAAGGGGGACGACTTTCAGGTCCGGATGAATGTCAAGCATCTCGGAATCCCTCATTTGCCCGCAGTCAAATCCGATCCCGACCCGTAATATCTTATCCCCGTATGCCCTTATGAACAGCGGGTGTTCCTTCCCGGTGGCGCTTTCGTCCGGGGCCATATCCCTGCCCCCGAGATGCCGCCAGAAGGGAAGCTTCAGGACCACATCACTGCCTTCCTGCTTCCCGCTGCTGGGCCGGCCCGCCTTCCAGATGAATTCCGTCCCGGGCCTTGCGGGATCCAGGTCCAGGAAATCGAATGGCTGATAATAGGTTTGTTTCATTCCTTTCCTTTCCTTTTGATGATCAGCGGGACTTGATAGCGACACCCGCTGAAGAAAGTCCCTCGGAAAACGCCTCAATCTGAAGCCGGCCTGCATCCTTTCCTGCCTGCACGATAAGCAGGCACATCCCGTTGTATGCTTTTCTGCGGTCCGCTTTGAAAGGTTCCAGACTCGCCTGGTACCCGTTGTCCACCCCGGCAATCCGGCCCACGCCACTAAGTTCAAACCGGACCAGGTTATCGGCCCGGGGACAAAGATTGCCCCTGCTGTCAAGGATCCGTACGGTAATGAAGCACAGGTCCCGTCCATCGGCCTCCAGGCCGGTTCTGTCGGGGACCAGCTCGATCTGCGCCGGCGGACCGGCAGTATGAATTTCCTTTTCCATCACGACGGCTCCCTCTTTTCTCGTTACCGCACGGATGGTTCCGGGTTGAAAAGCCAGTCGCCACATGACATGGTATTCCCCTTCTGCCTTCGAGCGCAGGCCCATGGATTTCCCGTTCAGGAACAGTTCAGCTTCATCGGCATTGCTGTAATAGGCCCATACATCCACCTCCCTGCCGGGTTTCCAGTTCCAGTGCGGGAAAAGGTGCAGAACGTCCCGGTCGGTCCATTCACTCTGGTAAAGATAATAGGAATCTTTCGGGAACCCGGCAAGGTCAACCACCCCGAAATAGCTGCTGCGGGCCGGCCATGGATAGGGCATGGGCTCGCCCAGGTAATCAAATCCTGACCAGAGGAACATCCCGGAAATGAAATCATGCCTGTTTACCACGTCCCAGGTATCTTCGTGGGTTGCTCCCCAGTAGGCATGCACATGATCATAGGCCGATGCCGTATAGTCGGGATTGGCACCGGTAAGGGGTTCATCATATGCGGCGGGCCAGACACGGATGCTGTCCGAAGGCATGTCATAATGTCCCCTCGTGGAAAGGGCAGATACGTTCTCCGTGGGGATCAGCTTTTCTCCCGGGTAGCGTTCCGGAAAATCAATGTAGCCCTCGTGCTTGTAGTTGAATCCGATGACGTCGAGGGACCCGGATTGATAGATGTGGTTCAATGAAGGATCCTGTTCTGTCAGGGCACAGGTCAGGGGCCTTGTATCGTCGATTGCCCTGATGCTGTTTGCCAGTTCCAGGGCTATGCGCGCACCCGTGCTGTCAAACTGTTCAGGGATCTCGTTCCCGATGCTCCAGAGGATCACCGAAGGGTGGTTCCGGTCACGGCGGATCATATCCTGCAGGTCCCTTGTATGCCATTCCGCCCAGTCCAGATGCCCGTCCATCCTCATTTTTCTTCTGGCCCATACATCAAAGCATTCGTCCATCACCAGGAAGCCCATGCGGTCGGCGAGGTCCAGAAGCTCCGGTGCCGGAAGGTTATGTGCGGTGCGGATGGCATTGCATCCCATTTCTTTCAGGATCTCAAGCTGACGTTCCAGTGCCCGGTAATTCACGGCCGACCCCAGGGCACCCAGGTCATGATGCTGGTTCACACCTCTGATCTTAAGCGCCTGCCCGTTTAGGGAGAATCCGTCCCGGGGATGGAATTCAAAATACCGTATTCCGAAAGTAGTCTCGTAACGGTCTATCTCCCTGTTGCCCTGGATAATGCTGGTAAGCGCACGGTAAAGCAAGGGTGTGTCAGGGGACCATAGCTGCGGGCCGGGGATCTCAAGAACCTGGGTGATGGATCCGGCGGAATCGTCAAGCTGAAGCTCATTGTGCGTCGTGGTGATCCGCCTGCCCTTTGGATCGTAAACTTCGGTACGGATCCCGATGCCGGCATCCCGGCCGCTGCGGTTCCGGATGTTCAGGTCCAGTTCCACCATGGCCCTGTCCTCTTCAACCGAAGGTGTGCGGATGAAGCTTCCCCAGTGATCCACGTGGATCTTCCCGGTGCTGATGAGCCAGACGTTCCTGTATATGCCGCTCCCGGTATACCAGCGGGAATTTGGCTGCAGGGAGTTATCCACACGCACGGCAAGCACATTGTCCTGTTCCCCGAATGACAGCCATGGCGTCAGGTCATAACGGAAGGAACTGTAACCCGAAGGACGCTTCCCAAGGTAATGGCCGTTGATCCATACCTCGCTGTTCCGGTAAACCCCGTCAAAGTCAATGTAATGACACTTCCCCGAGTCGGAAGCCGGAAGCCGGAAGCGCTTCCTGTACCAGCCTATGCCCGTGGGCAGGGCGCCGCCCTCTGTCCCGCAGGGATGATCCGGACTGAATTCTCCTTCGATGCTCCAGTCATGCGGAAGATCGAGGATCCTCCAAGCGGTCTCATCGAAGTTCCGCGAGAAGGCCCCGGGATCATCGCCCGGGTAAAAGCTCCAGCTTTCGGTGAACAGCCGAACCTCCCTGGCGCTCTTGTCTTCGCCGCTGCAGCCCAGCAGGACAAGAAACGTAAGGATAATCGGAAGCCATCTCATTTTATGTCGGAATTAAATTTCATATCGCCTGTGCCCAGGTCCACCGAGGTTGCCAGTGCAATACCCCGGTCATCTCCCTTGTTCACGGCGCAGTAAAAATGATACACGATGTCCTTGTATTTTATGACGGAGGACTTATGGGCAAATACCGCATCATAGGGTTCGCTGGGTGCGATGAGGTCCTCCCCTTCCCAGTCGGTCCAGTGCGCCAGGTCATAGGAACAGGCAAAACGGTTGAATGCATTGGGCCTGCCTTCCCAGAATGCCCCGAAATAGAACATCACCCAGACATCCCCGATCTTCTGGATTACGGCATCACCGCTGATCCCGCGGTGATGGTTGATCACCGGATCTTCCTGGAACCGAAGCCAGTGGACCATGTCTTCCGAGACGGCCATGCCGATGCGTTCCGCCCCCCGCTGAGGCCTGAGGCTGTCTCCCCGTGCATTGTAGTACATCACGAAGGGGTAGCCCGTATGTTTCTGCCGGTCCCATATCACACTGCTTTTATACATGGTTGAGTTTTCCCACCAGCGAACATCCTCGTCGCGAGGGGTCAGGACCGGCCTGTCGAGTCTTTGCCATTCGTGGCCTTCTGTGGGATCCTCCCCGGTGAATGCGATGCCGATTGACAAAAGGCCTGCCTCGTATCCCTTCGTGCTTCCCCCGAAATAAGACATCCAGTACTTTCCATCGTATTTCTGCCATTTGTAGCCGCCCCCCCATTCCGTCTCCTGCAGGGCAATGTACCCGGCTTTCTGGTCATCGTCCCAGTCAAGGCTGTCCGAGAAGGACATGATACTGCCGACCGGGTCCCATTGCAGCAGGTCCCTGCTCATGGCGAGCCAGGTCTCGTATCCCCGTCCATCGTAGACCAGGTAGGTCATGTACCACATCCCGTCCATCTGGAACACGGAGGGGCAATCCACTTTTTTCGACGGGTCGGGCGAAACAAGTACAAGCCCGAATTTATGGGGAGTGCGTATCTCCTCATAAATGGACTGCATGGTCTCCCGGGAGACTGTCTCCGGCAGATCCGCCGAGGGTGTCTTCTTTCCGGCAGGACAGCCGGCAGCCAGCAGCAGGACCAGGGAAAGTATGAGGGCATTGGTTTTCATTAAAGGTCTAATTTAAATGAATTTTATTCAAGATTTATCATTGAACCCTTAGCCAGTCAAAACAGATGTCTCCGTGTTCCGGAAGCGACAGCATGATTTTCCAGGTTCCGGCGTTGAGGGTGGTCCCCGTATCCGTCCTCAGGCTCTGCCATCTCCCCGGCGTTGCAGGCAGGTTTATACGTTCGCGCCGGTATTCGGTGCCATCGGCGCTCATGATTCTCATAATCATACCTGCATCCCTGCCGCTCCGGTTCATGTACCTGAATTCCAGGCCATACCTGGATGCAAGTCCCACCCTGAATTCCCATTCGATGGCGTCTCCCTTGCGGGCCAGCATCATGCATTCCCTGTCCAGGGCTCTACCGGGACCTGCCATTCCCACCGGCTTTGCATCTTCGGCCTGATAGGTATTCACCGGCCGGAGATCGATGGCGTCATCCAGGCTGGAATGTTCCGCAACGGCGATCGAATACATGGGAAAAAAGGCATCACCATCGCCAGGGTTCGCTCCCAGCACAACGGTATCGCCGCCAGAAAAATGCTTCCGGTACACCCGCTGCCTGGTCCCGTCTTCAAAAGTCAGGCAGATCACTTCCCTGGTATCCTCGTAATCCTGAAGCCAGCCCGGCAATCCCGGGATCCTCTCATCCATGCCGATCAGGACGGTGGCATCACGGGTAAGCATGAAGCGGGCCAGGATATCGGTCCCTGTCCCCGGAACCCGGGAAGGCGTCCGTATCCATTCTGCCCCGAAATGCAGGGGTGTCAGCCGGGAAAAGGAGGCATGCTCACCGGCATAGGGTTTCCGGCCCGTATCGAGCCAGGACTCGACAGTCCATTCGCCGGAAGCGCCATTATTGTATGCCGCCAGCCCGGATATCAGTCCCCAGGAAGGAGGCGCAGGTTCCGCCGACATATCATCCGTTGAAATGTCTATGGCAGCGATGATGGCCTGTCCGGAAGTAACCCTGGGAAAGGAGATCCTTATCTGCCCATCCCTTGCCCGGGCCATAACGGTTTTTTTCAGTACCCTGTCGTGTCCTGCTTCCTTCCATATATCAAGGCCCTTCAAAACGATCTCGTCATTGACGGCTACATCGAACACCCTCCAGCCTGTACAATCGAGTCCCCCTCCCGTTCCGTACCAGGGTTCTATAAAAAACAGCTCGACCTGGTATTTCCCCTCCGGTACGGGGAATTCGTAGGCAAGTTTGTGCCGGCCGTAGCGGAAATGCTGAAAAAGCGGCCAGTCCCCCGACCCCATTATGGGATCGCAGGTTTGCCGCTGGCTGCCGTAAAACGGAGGCAGTCCCATGTAATCATCCGTCCAGGAGACCGAGCCCCAGGTTCCCGGGCTGTTCTTCCGAACATCCCCCGACCAGGCCATGCCCCGGGTATCCGTGTATGCGGGCCCGCCGCAATTCACCCTGTACAGGTGATTTCTTTGGGGACCGGCACCTGGATCCTTGCCAGACTTCATATCTTCGCCGGCCTTTCTGTCTTCGCCGGCCTTCCCGCCTTCGCCGGGCTTCCGGTCCTCCCCGGCCTTCAGTTTGCCTATCGAAGGCGCCTCCGGCAGGTGATGCAGCAGCACACAATCGCTGGCAGCTTCCTTTCCGTCATGGTATCCGACGGCATACAATACATTGTACCGGATGTCTGCATCATCCCAGGTAAAGTGGGTTCCGATACCTGCCCGGGTACGGGTCCCCAATGACACGGAACGCACATCGTTGAACAGTTCCACCGAATCGCAATTCGAGAAGATCCGGATGCCGTCCTTCCTGCCCGGTTTTGTCCATCGGTCCGGCCAGGTATGGGAAACGATATACAGCATGGGGGAAAATTCGGGGGAAACATAATTGGCGCGGTACATATACCAGGCGTCCGTGGGTTCCCCCCAGATGGTGAACAATCCCTTGTAATTCACCGGTCCCAGCCTGTCCAGTTCGCGAATGCCTTCACCGCTCTGCCTCCGGCCCGGGTTGTCATGGGAATTGAACAGCCACTGGAACTGTCCGCAGCAACTGTCCCTCACCGATTCGGCCAGCCGTATCTTGGATTCCATCAGAAGGCACATCCTGTCTTCGCTGTTGGGACCTTCCTGGACAAAAGGCCCTTCGGTATGTAAACCCAGGCTCCTCCAGGCACCGTACTCCCCGTTCAGCCACTGTCGTGCCAGTTCACGGTGGTAGTTCCATGGATCCCCTCCGTAGGTGCCCGACCAGTTCTGGACTACGTTCCAGTCCGTCCCCGATCCCCCGTTGCAGGTGGTCACCTTGCGCTGTGAGGAAGCGGTCGGGTCCAGCTGCCGGATCAGTTCGGTGCATTCCCTGGCAAAATCCTCCGGCAGGGTACTCTCATTTTCGAGACCCCATAGAATTAGGGATGGACTGTTACGTCTTTCCTTTACCCAGTCTTCGAGCAAGCGCTTGAAATTCTCCCTGAATTCCGGGGTGTCGTACCAGATATGAGCGGCCATCTGGGGCCACCACAGGATGCCGAGGCTGTCCCAATTCGGATGATACCGAAGGTTATGCGGCTGGTGGGCATCCCGGAATGCATTGAATCCGGCGGCCCGCACCTGTTCCACCCTCGCCTTCACCTGCTCGCCGGTGAAAGCATGGCTCTGTCCGAGCAGGTGCTCATATTCCGCCGTTCCGTTGATAAAGACCGGTTCCCCGTTCAGGTAAAAGCGCCCGCCCGCCCCTTCTCCTTCGATATCCCATTGTATCCATCGGATCCCGAAAACGGTGGTTTCCCGGTCAAGGACCCTGTGTCCCTCACGAACCTCCGATACCATCCGGTATAAATTGGGGTGTTCCGGGGACCAGAGCGCGGGATCTTCCAGGCCGGGGATGGATTGTTCGATGCGCCGGGTTTCACCCTGTTCCAGTGTAAAGCCGGTGGATTGCACTCTCAGGGTATTCCCTTCCCCGTCTTTCAGTTCACTCCTGAGGCTGAAATCACCGCCCGCATACCCGTAATTTTTTACTTCCGTTTTTATATGAATCGTGGCTTCTTCCCTGGAAACGTTTTCGTCGTTCCAGACATGCACCCCGAAGGGTTCGATACGGACCGGGTGGGTTGCGATAAGGCGGACCGGCCGGAAAATGCCGAAAGGCTGGCTGCCTTCCGAGAAGCCCCTTTCGGGACTGCATCCCCCGCAAACCCAGGGAAGGTCACGGATACCCGGCGGATGGTCCGCGCGGACCACAAGCAGGTTCTCCCCTCCGGTCCCGACCAGCTCCGTAATATCCAGCGTGAAGCCGGTCCTTCCCCCCGCATGCATACCAGCCATCCGGCCATTGACCCAGACCCTTGCGTAGGAGCCGACTCCCTCGAACCGGAGAAAAAGCTGCTTCCCCTTCATTTCCTTATCTAGCCGGAACTTTCTGAGGTACCATGCATACCCGTGAAGGTTGCCGTGCACCATGCGGCGATAGCCCCCGTAATCGTCCCAGTTATGCGGCACATCCACATTCTCCCAGCGATCGGTTTCGGCATAAAGTCGCTCAAAATCAGCATATTCCAGCTGCTGGCTGTCGCATACCAGCGTTGACCATCCTTTTTCAAGGTTCCGTTCCTGCCTCAGGCCCACATCCCCGGAGCAACCGGCAAAGATGAGGATGCCGGACAAAATGGTGCAGACTATGGGAATGAATCTATTGCCCATCCTCCTGTTTTTCAAACTTTCCGTACTCGTACCTGAGCTCCCCGACCGCCTCGAAAATTGCATCGATCTTTTTATCCGCCACCCTGTCATCCATATTTATACAACAAACCCCTGTAAGATACGGGTTGCCGGATTCTTTTACCAGCCGGATGATATCATTCCGTATGTCTTCTGTACTTTTATTGATCAGTTCTACCGGACTGAGCCGTATGTTCAGAAAAGTACCGGGTAGAAATTTTCTCAGCGTTTTTACATCCCCGCCCCAGCCAACATCCAGAAAATCCAGGTGCGGCAATCCGGCAAAACATTCAGCCATGCGATGGGCATCCCCCCCGCAATAGTGGATCCCGAAAGGACGCTGGCTGCTCCAGCGGACATCATACGGCATAAGGAAATGCTCATAATCAGCGGCCGAGATCATGGTATGTGTGCATTGGGAATGCAGGAGAACAGGTTGTTCCAGGTGTCTTATCGTACGGTTAACAGATATGGAGGTCGTACCTGTTTCACTCTTTACCATACCCAGGAATTTTTCAATCAGCAATGCAATAGATGTAAACATAGACCGGATCTTCTCAGGATTTTCCATCATATCAATGAATATCTGTTGCCCCCTGAGGTCCATGGCCAGATTCAATATACCGCCCCAGTTAATATCACCAGTCAGATATCCATAACGGGTTTTCAGGCCTTCCCACATCTCCACCTGCTTCTTAAAGCATTCCGAACGGAAGGCCCTTTCAACATCCACCTCGAAATCGTCGGTGCACCTTGTTATCACTCTCGGTGGATGGGAATCGGAATATTCCACCGTGCATCCAAGCATTTCCGACAACAGGAATCCTGCCGCAAGGTGGACCGCTCCGAGGACCGGCCGTTTCTCATCCCTGTGGGTGCCCAGGCCGTAACGGCCCCAGCGTTCATACAACACCCGTTCCATCCTCTGTTCCTCCTCCACCCTTCTTGATGAGTTAAAGAAAAAATCCCTGTCGAAGGACAGGCCTGTATGCCTGTGCCACCATTCCGGGGCAAGCACAATATCGACGGGCAGCAGAGCAGTTCCCAGATATTTATTGTAGCTGAAAGTCATTCTCAGTAAAAAAGCCAGTCCACCGGCAACTCCCCCCCGGCGGAAAAGGAGATCCCCGCATCGTGTGTGGGTATTTCCTGTTTGCCGTCCATGAATCCGAGCACCAGGACGATCCCTTTCCCGAGTTGAAGTGAATTTTCACCGGCTTCAAAAAAATACGTATTCAGGTTCACCGGGTACAATCCCGGGATACGAAGCGCATTTGCAATCCGGATATCCGCCTGTCCCCTGTCATTTGCACTGGCATCCGTTTCCAGGGAAGGCGGATCCAGTATGCTGTACGAGTGCCCGTTAAAGTATCCGACAAGTACTTTTACCGGTTCATCGTTCCGGAACCGGATGAGCGTCCCCTCCTCCCCCTGCTGTTCATAGGAAAGCCGGATGCCTTGCATTTCACTTAATTCGGGGGCAAGGCTGTCCACGATGAAATCCCTGTCGCTGTAGATCCTTTCCTTGCCCGAAAGAGGATAGAAGGAAAGGTTGCTGTCAAGCAATTCAGCCTTTGCGGGCCGGAGGACGGGATGTTCCTGGAGTATGGTTTCCTGTCCGGCATTTTTAAGCATTTCAAGATTCCTCCTGAAATTATCCAGCTCATCCTGGTAATGCACCAGCAGCTCCTCCCAGGTTTTGTTTTTTCCATCCCGCCCGGAGATGGGGATCCTCCGCTGGGCCGTCTGCATGCTGTTCGCATAGAGGTAGCTTGCCTGTGTCCGCCCGGCCAGTTCCCTGTAAACATCCACGCTTTTTTCAAGGCAGGGCAGGGCGGATTCCAGGTCGGCAAGGTCGTGTGAATACTGGTAGCGAAGCACGTGCATGGCTGCCTCCACCTTATGGTGAAAGAACCGGGCGACATCCCGGTAACAAAGCATATCGTTTTTAAGGCGCATGAATTCCTCCCTGTTCTCGTGGACGAATGGTTCGGCCGATTCAATGGCCCGGACAGCTTTTTCTGCGTGATCCGCCACCTCCTTTATGATTTGGGGAGGCGTCTCCCCCCGGTGCGGGACTCCCATCCATTCCTTCCTTGCATAATCCGGCAGGATCTCGCCTTCGGGGCCGTTGGAGGACAAAAAGCTCGGGTACACCCTCCATTTGTATGGATTGACCAGCTGGCTCATGAACATGCCCAGCAAAAGGGTTTGCCGGTTCCCGTCCGAGATCCCGAAGCGCCTGAGAAGCTTGGGTGCGATCTCTCCGGCCTGGTTGTATGCCTCAAGAATGTATGGCCCACATCCGCCGCCGTAAAAGCGTTCAAATTCGCCCGTCCAGAAAGCGGTTTCGTCGGCCGGCTGACGTTTGCGGGACCATGCATACCTTCCCCATGCCCTGTACCATACCCAGTCCCGCCTGATCTGCAGCAGCCGCCCCTCCGTTTTATCGGCGGAATAGGGCCAGTCCCAGTAAGAAGCCTGAGGATAAAGATGCAAACCGCTGGCACCCTGGATATCGTGCATGGCATCGACGCATTTGCGGATGAACTCCGGGGAACCGTAGCGGAAGGGCTCCAGGTTGGCCAGGATGTGGACGTTCGATATATGGATGGATCCGAGCTCACTAAGCTCCTTGGGAATGCTGGCCCATTCATCCCGCGGCTCGTATGTGGTAAGCGATTCCCCGTTGTATTTGTATGTCGTATACAGGTTCCTGTATATCGGCAGGGCGGCTTCCATCACCCTTTTGGGATCCGTGTCGTGTCCCCTCAAAATAATGGGTGGTTCATCGGTCTTTCCCATTGCGGCCAATCCATCCTTTACCCCCGGAATGATGGTCTCCGTGAACCAGGCAACATCGTCCTCATAGGTGTTCATCGCCTCCCCGAGGGTCACCATCAGGCCCACATTCGGATACTTTTCAATGAAAGCGGCCACTGATTTCCGGGTATAGTCCGAGATCAACGGGGTAATGGGCCGGGAACGGTCCTGCGTCTCCAGGCCGTGCTTCTCCGCAAACGGCTTGGAAAGGATGATATTGTAAAACATCTGGATTACGGTGATCCCCCTTTTCCCGGCCTCCGCGGTCAGGAATGCAAACATTTCTTCGTTCCTGCGGAAGGTCTCATCGTCGACTTCCACTGCATCCGGGTAATCCTCGAGCCTCACCAGCGATGCAAAGGGATGCCCGTTCCAGAGAAACACCGCATTGTACCGGTTCGCAGCCAGCAGGTCCAGGTACTCGATCCACAGCTCCCTGTCGTAGAACCAGGGAAAGTTCTCCGGAGTGTAGGGGTATTCGTAGACATGCCTCCCCGGAAGGTACCGGGTTTTCTGCAATCCCACGCAGGTCCCCCGCAAAACCATCTCCGGTGCGTCCGAAAAAGCAATGGAATCGGGCAGTTTGCCCTCCCTGTCAATCCTGTCGGCAAGTTCAATGCAGCCATACAGGGAACCGGAATGATCCTCCCCGGCAATCCGGATTACCTTCTGCTGCGACCGGATCGTA
>CAZVLG010000185.1:0-4093 GCA_964627835.1 uncultured Bacteroides sp. | reverse complement strand
AAAGTCCACCCGCAGCGACGCACCGGTGAGAATTTCATGGTCTGAAACTTGGCTTGATAAACTTGCTGTAAAACCAATGAGCAGGCCAACGAACAGGATATTGCGCTTAATGAATGCCATGAAAGCTCTGATTTATTTAATAAATTTGTTGGTAGCCATCATCAAACTTTAATATCTAAACGATCGAGTTTGGAGTCTCAAGATAATCAATAACCATGAATATTGCCATTACCGACATTGCAGCTTGGGTGGGTAAATTCGAGCTGTTATTACTCGAACTGGGATTGTCTCCCGCCCTTGCAACATTCGTACGAACTTTTTGTGTTGCCATCGTGATCATTGGATTGGCAATCCTGGCTAATTTCATAACCAAGCGAATCATCCTCAGCGGGATACGCTCTTTCGTAAAAAAGACCAAATCCCGGCTTGACGATATACTCATCGAACGCAGGGTATTTCAAAAAATCTCCTACATAGTACCGGCATTACTGATATTCTTTACGGCAAAATTTGTTTTCAGTGATTACCCCGTCCTGGAGGAACTGGTTAAAATGGCCAGCCTGATCTACATGGTGGTCATCGTGATCCTGGCCGTCGATTCCTTTATCAATGCGCTTCATGAAATTTACCTGAATATGCCGATTTCTGAAGGGCGGTCAATAAAGGGATACATCCAGATCGTAAAGATCATTATTTACTTCATCGGCGTCATTTTGATCATTGCCATCATAGCAAAGGAGTCACCGAAGACCCTGCTTGCGGGACTGGGAGCCATGGCGGTTGTGCTAATGCTGGTCTTCAAGGACACCATTCTGGGATTCGTGGCCAGCATCCAGCTATCGGCGAATAATATGCTGAGGCCGGGAGACTGGATCGAAATGCCAAGCCACAATGCAGACGGCGACGTGGTCGACATCTCCCTCAATACCGTCAAGGTCAGGAACTGGGATAAGACCATTTCAACCATCCCGACCTATGCGCTTGTTTCAGAGTCTTTTATAAACTGGAAAGGCATGGAGGAATCCGGCGGAAGGCGGATTAAAAGATCGATCACCATTGATATGAACACCATCCGGTTCGTGGACAGGGAAATGGCTGAAAAGCTTAAAAAGATCCACCTGCTGAAAGACTATATTGAAATTCGACAGGAGGAGATCCAGAAGTATAATGAAGAAAACAAGGTAGACGATTCAATGCTGGTAAACGGACGAAGGATGACCAACCTGGGGACATTCAGGATCTATATCGAACAGTACCTGAAACACCACCCGAAGGTAAAACAGGATCTCACCATGCTGGTCAGGCAACTTCAGCCATCGAAAGCGGGACTGCCTATTGAGATCTATGTGTTCAGCAAGGAGCAGGCATGGGCAAAATACGAAGCTATCCAGGCCGATATTTTCGACCATATCCTTGCCGTTGTCCCCGAATTCGGCCTGCGCGTCTTCCAGGACCCCACGGGAGGGGATTTTCAGAACATTGTTAAACAATAGCCCCGGCAGATTGCTAAGCCCAAAAAACAACCAAATAGCATGAAAAAGTTTCTCCTTTCTACCCTTGCACTGGTATTGCTTGCCCTGCCTCAAGGCTGCGCCCAGGTCAATGATCCCGGGCCCGCCCCGAAACCTCTTTACCGCGACCCGGTGTTTGACGGGGCGGCCGATCCGGTGGTGATATGGAACGCCCAAAAGGAGATGTGGTTCATGTTCTACACCAACCGGAGGGCCAGTGCCGGGGGACTGGATGGGGTAACCTGGGTGCACGGAACACGGATCGGGATCGCCGAATCACCGGACGGTGCGAAATGGACATACCTGGATACATGCAACATACGCTACCGCAAAACGGATTATACCCACTGGGCACCGGAGGTTATCGAGCACGAAGGAATCTATCATATGTACCTGACCTATGTGCCCGGGATATTCGGGGACTGGAAACACCCGCGTAACATTATCCACCTGAGCAGCACGAACCTGGTGGATTGGGATTATGAATCGACCCTCCCCCTGGCCAACGACAAAGTGATCGATGCCTGCGTCTTCAGGATGCCCGACGGCACCTGGAGAATGTGGTACAATAATGAAATGGACGGCAAATCCATTTATTATGCGGACAGCCCGGATCTGTATCAATGGACGGACCGCGGAAAAGCGGTCGGCGACCAGGGAGGCGAAGGGCCCAAGGTATTTGAATGGCAGGGAAAATACTGGATGGTCACCGATGTGTGGCATGGATTGGCATTGTATGAATCCGAAGACCTGGACAACTGGAAAAGGGTCCCCGGCAACCTGCTGGAACAGCCCGGGAACGGTACCGATGACGGGGTGAAAGGGGGCCACCCGGATGTGCTTGTCAATAAGGACCGGGCATACCTTTTTTACTTTACCCACCCCGGACGGGTGGATTCCATCCCGGACTCGGACTGGTACCAGAAACGCAGGAGTTCGATACAGGTTGCTGAACTGGAATACCTTGACGGGAAAATTACCTGTGAGCGGGATAAACCGGTTTTTATCAATCTTAAACCTCAATAATAGAATCATGAAAAAACTCCTTGCATTCGGGATCCTGATCCTTGCCATCCTTTCCTGCTCAAACGGGGGCGATGAAGTCTACCTGTTCTCCTATTTCATGGGAAACGGCGAAGACGGCCTGCACCTTGCCTGGTCGGAGGACGGCTATCACTGGGAAGCCCTGAACAATAACGAATCTATTTTAACTCCCAATGCCGGTACCGACAAACTGATGCGCGACCCCTGCATAATCCGGGGTGGGGACGAGCTCTTCCACATGGTCTGGACGGTAAGCTGGGGAGAAAAGGGGATCGGTTATGCCCGTTCTGAAGACCTGCTAAACTGGTCCGGACAGAAATACATCCCGGTCATGGAACACGAAGCAGAGGCAAAGAATTGCTGGGCCCCGGAACTGTTCTACGATGATGCGGAGGACCGCTACATGATCTACTGGTCCACCACGATCCCCGGCAGGTTCCCGGAAACAGACAGTACGGAAAAACGCGGCAATAACCACAGAATCTATTACGTGACCACAGCAGATTTTGAAACCTTCAGCGAAACCAATCTTCTCTATGATCCCGGTTTCAATTGCATCGATGCGGTCATTACAAAACACAACGGATCGTACCTGATGGTCCTGAAGGACGAAACCCTCTTCCCCGAACCCCAGAAAAACCTCCACGTTGCCAGCAGTCAATCCCTAACCGGAGGATATGGAAAGGCCTCCGGACCCATTACCGGCCACTGGGTGGAAGGCCCGACCATCAGCAGGATCGGTGATGAATGGGTCGTGTACTTTGACCGTTACAGGGAGAAGAAGATGGGTGCCATATCATCCATGGACTTCGAGAACTGGACCGATATTTCCGACAGTATTTCTTTTCCTCCCGGAACCCGGCATGGGACCGTCTTCAGGGTTGAGCGGAGCATACTGGAGAATATCCGGGAGCAGGTTTCGGAATAAAACCGAAGCATTCAGGTTAAAACCATGCCCCTGTTGAGGTCCAGGATTGCGCATGGCATGTTATCATAACAACAAGTACAGGAAACAAACTGTCAATTGAGGGCTGAATTAGCCCGGAACAAAAAAAGAAGGGGCAGGGAAATTATGATTGGCCAAGACCCGGTAATGAGGTTTTTTAAGGGTACTTTCCCTGGCCCCAACTTTAGATTACTAACTAAAACCATAGTAAAATTACCAATTCGTAAGCAATCCGCAAACTTTTTCAAAAGAATTTACTAAATCATTGTAGATTTATTATAATTCGTTATTTTTACGTAAGGATTTTTAAAAAACTGTCACTTTTGTTGTATAAATGATGGAAGAAAGCTTACAAATTGATAGTCTGGACAAAAAGATCATTAAGCTCATCACGCAGAATGCCAGGATACCCTACCTGGAAGTTGCCAGGGAGTGCAATGTATCCGGCGCAGCCATCCACCAGAGGATCCAGAAACTCACGAATTCAGGGGTTATCACAGGGTCCAAGTTTACCATAGAACCCAAGAAAGTCGGTTACAAGACCACCGCCTATATGGGTATATTCCTGGAACAGGCCAGCCTCTACCACACC
>CAZVLG010000184.1:0-7472 GCA_964627835.1 uncultured Bacteroides sp. | reverse complement strand
GGTGTTGGCCGGATAATTCATGGCGCTCTCATTATTGGCAGGAAACAAGGCAATTCCCTCCTGTAGATGCTTCCTTATTTCAACCCGCCTTCGTGTATAAACTTCTGCTTTGAACATTTCTTTTTAGGTTAATATTAATCCCCGAATTTAAAAGGAATAACCGGTTCTCCAAATGTCAATAAACACGACCATGTGCTTCTTCATGTAGGGGCTGCAAAATAACCTGGAAACAAAATCCGGTCATTTACAGTTACTTATTAACATCAGCATTCCCCTTTTGCTTTATTTCGAAAAAAAACATAGTCTATAACATACTAATTATGTGATGATTAAAAAAATAAAAAGTCATTCGTCAAAAAAGTACGAATACCCTTGTGTGGTGTTAATATTTTCATATCTTCGCAGTTAGCCCCGAATTATTAACAGCCCACTAACAACTTTTTCAACAATATGCCCTATCGAAGACTCCCCAACACTGATAATGCCAGGCATAAATCATTACTGAAAGCTTACCAGAGGGGAAAGGAAATACCACCATTCAAACTTGCATTTTCCCAGAGCACTTACCAGCGGATCGTATCATTTCTTCCCGCATTTGAAAAAAAAATTTTACAGCAGAAATCAGCATTGACAAGGCAGATCGAACGTAATAAAGATTACCACGATCTCCAGAAAAAGGCCAAATTATACCTCTCCCATTTCATCCAGGTGATCCACATGGCAATTCAGCGTGGTGAAATTTCCGCTTCGATTCTTGATTTTCACGGTCTGAATGATTACTCCAAAAAATTACCTCCACTGAATACCGAGGAAGATGTCATTAACTGGGGTGAGAAAATAATTGAGGGAGAGACACAGCGGATTCGCCGGGGAATGAGTCCGGTCACCAACCCGACTATCGCGGTGGTCAAGGTCAGGTACGAGAAATTCCTGGAAGCCTACCGTTACCAGAAGAATCTTCAGGTGGCAAATAACAGGGCACTGAAAGAACTTGCTGACATTCGCCCGCAAGCTGACGATATCATTCTTCAAGTCTGGAATGAGGTGGAGGAATCCTTTAAGGACCTGCCGGATGACCTGCGACGGGAAAAGGCAATGGAGTACGGCCTGGTATACGTCTACAGAAAGAATGAAATCAGTGACCAGAGCATGTTCCCTTCACGCAGGATGGGTATTGGCTGAGATCCTTCCTGTCTGACGTATCACTACAAGCCCGATTACCGTCAATAACACACTTCCCATTATAAAGAGCATTGGATTTTCCTGCATCCCGATCTGCTGCGGATCCGTCGCCAGACTCTCCTTCAGGAACAAAAAATAATAAATAACCGCAATTGCATTATTTACAAAGTGCGCAATTACCGGCAGCCAGATAGTACCTGTCCACAGGAAAATGTACCCGAACAATGCACCCAGAAGGATCCTTGGAATGAATCCGAGAAACTGGTAATGGGCCAGGCTGAACAGAACGGCTGCCAGCCAGACCGCCAGATGGCCGTTACGGAACCACTCGGTAAAGATTCGCTGAAGGACTCCGCGGAACAGAAATTCTTCTCCGATGGAAGGGATCAGGGCAATCATGAACAGGTTAAACAGCAGTCCCCATATATTTTTACTATCCAGGTAGGATCTCATCAATTCCCATGATTTATCATCGTTTTGCCGGATTTTTTCCATCAAATCGCTCCAGCGTTCCGGAAGGGATAACTTTTCATTCAGGAATCCCAGGTAATTGATCCAGGGAATGGAAACAATCATCAGTATGATTACCAGGGAGATAAGTGCCAGACTGGTGGAATGCCTGGCCTGGAGATAATCCAATGCATCCTTCTGTATAAGGAACCCTGCCAGCAGGGCGGGGACCAGGAACAAACCTACGGAATACAGTACCTGGAGGAATTTCAGCATTACTATATGCCCGCCTGCTTCTTGATTCTCAAGAATGGTAAGGACCTCCTTGGGGGGTACTCTGAACAGGGGCCAGGATAGCAGGATGCCGAGCCCGAACAGGATCAGGTATGAGGTCAGCATCAGGAACAAAACCAGCATGATCCTGGTAAATGGGCGGGCGGTATGGAATAATCCGTATGCCATTCGGCTGAAATTAATAATTTTGCGGACGTGCCCCGGTGGATTGTTTAAATTTATTTTGCAGGGTGTAAAATTAAGCTTTTAATAAGGAATATACCTATATATACCTGTTTTGCTCAAGATTGGAAACCTCGAATTAAAAGGGCAGCCCCTTCTGCTGGCCCCGATGGAAGACCTGACGGATCCACCCTTCCGTTACATCTGCAAAAAGTATGGAGCAGACCTCATGTATACGGAGTTTGTATCCAGCGATGGACTCATCCGTAAGGGTGCAAAATCCATTAAAAAGCTTGAGATATTTGATTACGAAAGGCCGATAGGCATCCAGTTGTACGGTCATCTGATCGAGCCCATGGTGGAATCCACCCGGATTGCGGAGAAGTCCCATCCCGAATTGATCGACATCAATTTCGGGTGCCCGGTTCGAAAAATCGTTCGGCGCGGAGCAGGTGCCGGGATGCTCCGGGATATTCCCCTGATGATCAAAATGACGGAATCCATTGTCCAGGCTACTTCACTTCCGGTAACGGTAAAGACACGTTTGGGATGGGATGAAGAAAGCAAGAACATTGTCGATGTGGCCCTCCGGCTGCAGGATGCAGGCATCAGGGCCCTGACGATCCACGGACGAACCGGCAACCAGATGTACAGGGGATCGGCGGACTGGACGCTGATCGGAGAGGTAAAGAATCATCCCGGGATCGAGATCCCCATCATCGGGAACGGGGATATTACGGGACCGGAAATAGCTGCAGAACGATTCCGGGAATATGGCGTGGATGCCATCATGATTGGGAGAGCCACCGTCGGAAGACCCTGGATATTCAGAGATATCGGGCATTATCTCAGAACCGGTGAGATCCTGCCGCCTCCTGATCTAAGCGAAAAGCTGGCCCTTGCCAGGCTTCATTTTGAAAAATCCCTGGAATGGAAGGGTGAACCCCGTGGCATTTTAGAAATGCGCAGGCATTTCAGCAATTATTTCAAAGGGCTCCCGGATTTTAAGGAAACCCGGCTGAAACTTCTCACCTCAACCGATGTTCAGGAGATCCACGGCATCCTTGATTTCATCGAAGAAAAATATTCAGGCATTGCCTGATCCCTGCCTGATCTTAGACATTCAAGATTCCATGACTTCCAACATTGCTGGAACGTTGTTTCAAAATTTTCAGTTAGGCTGAGGGTATTGTTAAACAAGGAGCCTTTTTCTGCCGCAAGGCAGAAAGCAGCGACGGTTTAATGATGCCCGAAGCCTGAAAATTTTGGCAGACAACTTTTCCAGCAATGTCTTCAGCCAGATGGAATTATTGAATGGTTGATCAGGTGGGGATCAGGCACCCGGTCAGGCAAGGATGTTGAGATTGGCTTTGTCCGGGTAGTCGGTATTGTAATGAAGTCCCCTGCTCTCCTTCCGGTCCTGTGCCATCTTGATGATCAGGTAACCCGTATTGATCATATTCCGCAATTCACAGAGGGTCTTGGATAGGGTTGATTTTTTATAAAGCGCTTCTGTTTCACGGTAGATGATTTCAAGCCGGTTAAGGGCCCGGTCAAGCCTGAGATCGGAGCGAACAATTCCGACGTAATTGCTCATGATCTGTTGCAACTCCTTGATATTCTGAGTAATCAGAACCATTTCTTCCGGGTGAGTCGTTCCTTCATAATTCCAGTCAGGGATATTATCCTGAATATCAATCCTTCCAATTTCTTCAATGGCAGACTTTGCAGCACGGTCAGAATAAACAATGGCTTCAAGCAGGGAATTAGATGCAAGCCTGTTTGCACCATGGAGACCCGTACTTGAGGTTTCCCCGGCCGCATAAAGATGGTTGATCCAGGTTTTTCCGCTGGTATCCACCTTGATGCCCCCGCACATATAGTGCGCTGCAGGTACTACGGGGATCGGATCCTTGCTGATATCTATCCCCAGGCTCATGCATTTTTCGGTGATATTTGGAAAATGGGATTTGAGGCCCTGCTCCTCAAGGTGCGAGGCATCCAGATATACAAAATCATCCCCCCGGACCTTCATCTCATTATCGATCGCCCTGGCAACGATATCACGAGGCGCAAGGCTTTTGCGCTTATCGTATTTCTGCATGAATTCATTGCCGTCACTGGTTTTAAGTATGGCACCAAATCCCCTGAGTGCTTCCGAGATTAAGAAGGAAGGCCGTTCTTCGGGAAGGTAGAGGGAGGTGGGGTGGAACTGGACAAATTCCATGTTTTCTATGATCCCTTTGGCCCGGTACACCATGGCAATCCCATCACCCGTTGCAATGGGTGGATTCGTGGTGGTTTGATACAGGTTGCCGATTCCCCCGGCAGCGATCAGGGTGGTTTTGGCAAGGATGGTGATAACCTTATACGTCGACAGATCCAGGACATATGCACCGAAACAGCGAATATCATTGTTGTATCGTTTGACCAGCATCCCAAGGTGATGCTGGGTGATCAGATCCACCGCAAAATGTTTTTCAAGGATCTCAATGTTCGGGTGTTTCCTTGCCTGTTCGCTCAATTTATCCTGTATCTCGGCACCCGTGTTGTCCTTATGGTGAAGGATGCGGCTTTCCGAGTGGCCTCCCTCCCGGGCAAGGTCAAAATCCCCGTTTGATTTCCGGTCAAAGCTGGCCCCCCAGCGAATCAGTTCCTCAACCTGGGCCGGAGCGTCTTTGACGACCTGTCGGACCACTGCCTCGTTACAGAGGCCGTCGCCTGCCACAAGCGTATCGGAGATATGCTTTTCGTATGAATCCGGCTCGTAGGTTACGGCGGCAATTCCTCCCTGCGCATAATGAGTATTGGTTTCCTCAAGTGTGGTCTTGGTTACCAGGCAGACCTTGCCATGCTCTGCAACTTTCAGTGCAAAGCTGATTCCGGCAAGACCGGTTCCGATTACCAGAAAATCAACCTTTTTTTTCATATTGCATCGAGGTACGAATGGTTCGTCATTGATTTCGGGTTAGCTCTGGTTCTTCAGGAGAACATACAAACTTAATACAAATATAATAAGGCTGTTATCAAAACTCCATGATACTTGTCAGAAGCATACGGAAACCTGCCATGAAGTCATAATTTTCTTTACTTTTGTGCCATTGTATTAACCAAGCTTTCTTTGATTATGGCTCAGGAAGACCTCTTTAAGAAGATCATAGCCCATGCCAAGGAATATGGTTTCGTTTTTCCCTCAAGCGAGATATACGATGGGTTGAGCGCAGTCTATGATTACGGGCAGAATGGGGTTGAGCTCAAGAATAACCTCCGTAAATACTGGTGGGATGCCATGGTTAACCTCAATGAGAATGTGGTAGGGATCGATGCCGCCATTTTCATGCATCCGGAGGTATGGAAGGCATCCGGCCATGTGGATGCATTCAACGACCCTCTCATCGACAACAAGGATTCCAAGAAGCGGTACCGTGCTGACCAGCTGGTAGAGGACTATCTTGACAAACTCAGGGGGAAAATTGACAAAGAGGTTGAAAAGGCCTCAGCTAAATTCGGTGACACATTCGACAGGGAAAAATTCCTTGCTACCAATCCACGGGTACAGGCCAACCAGGAAAAGATCGAAAGGGTTAATTCCAGATTCATCACGGCACTGGAAAAAGATGACCTGAAGGAACTCAGGCAGATAATACTGGACTGTGAAATTGCCGATCCAGAATCGGGTTCCAGGAACTGGACCGAAGTGCGGCAGTTCAACCTGATGTTCGACACCAGTATGGGATCCGTCAGCGATGCCACCAGCAAGATCTACCTGCGTCCCGAAACCGCCCAGGGTATTTTTGTCAATTTCCTGAACGTACAGAAATCGGGGAGGATGAAGATCCCCTTCGGTATCGCACAGACCGGAAAGGCCTTCCGGAATGAGATCGTAGCCAGGCAATTCATTATGCGGATGCGTGAATTCGAACAGATGGAAATGCAGTTTTTCGTACGTCCGGGCGAAGAACTTAAATGGTTTGAATACTGGAAAGAGACCCGGATGAAATGGCATAAGTCCCTCGGTCTCGGCGACGAAAACTACCGTTTCCACGATCATGATAAGCTTGCACATTATGCCAACGCAGCCACCGACATCGAGTTTAATTTCCCGATCGGATTCAAGGAGGTCGAAGGGATTCATTCACGGACCGACTTTGATCTTGCCCAGCACCAGAAGTACTCAGGAAAGAAAATGCAATATTTCGATAATGAACTCAACGAGAGTTACATTCCCTTTGTAGTTGAAACTTCCATTGGACTTGACCGTTTATTCCTCACGGTCCTGGCCGGCTCCTATGAGGAAGAAAAGATTGACAAGGAGGGTGCCGACGAGGAAAGGGTTGTTATGCGGATACCTCCCTTCCTGGCGCCAGTCAAGGTAGCGGTCCTGCCGCTGGTCCGTAAAGACGGCCTGCCGGATCTGGCACGCAGGATCATGGATGAACTGAAGCTTGATTTCAATTGCCAGTACGAGGAAAAGGATTCCATTGGCCGGAGGTACAGAAGGCAGGATGCGATCGGAACCCCCTACTGTATAACCATTGATCATCAGACCACAAAAGACAATACGGTTACCATCCGGTACCGCGACAACATGGAACAGGAAAGGATCCCTGCCAAGCAGGTTCGTGAAATAGTCCATCAGAAGATCAGCCTTCAAAAACAGTTAAGAAAGTTAGGATGACCGACTCCGGGCGGAAAAAAGTTCTTATCCTCACCTATTACTGGCCGCCAAGTGGCGGCGCCGGTGTTCAGCGATGGCTGAAATTCACCAAGTACATGCGTGAATTTAATTACGAGCCTGTTATCTACACGGCTGAGGACCCTGAATTTCCATCCATCGATGAATCCCTTTGTGATGATGTTCCTGAGGGACTCACCGTGCTGAAAACCAGGGTATGGGAACCCTATAAACTGTACAAATGGTTTACCTTTCAGAAAAAGGGCCACCGGATCAATACCGGGTTTTTAAACAAGGATAAGAAAAAGGGACTGGCGGAAAAGATCTCGGTCTGGATACGTGGTAACTTTTTCATCCCCGATGCGCGAAAGTTCTGGATCAGGCCATCCATCCGGTACCTGGCCAGGTATTTACAGGCCTGTCCCGTTGATCTTATTGTGAGTACCGGTCCCCCGCACAGCATGCACCTGATTGCGCTTAAGGTCTCAGAAAAAATGAACCTCCCCTGGGTGGCCGATTTCAGGGATCCGTGGACGACCATCGATTTTTATCAGGACCTCATGCTTGGTGCCAGGGCTGATCGCAAACACAAAAGGCTCGAAAAAGAAGTCCTCCAGAATGCAGGTACTGTCACCGTGGTGAGCCGGGACATGAAACATCAATTTGAAGAAATGGGAGGAAGAAGGGTCCGGGTCATCACGAACGGTTT
>CAZVLG010000183.1:0-12448 GCA_964627835.1 uncultured Bacteroides sp. | reverse complement strand
GCGCAGATTTGCGCGGATGGCCTGCGGCGCCTGGGCTACGAGGTGGTTACCGACAGCTACTTCGATACCATCAAGGTGCGTGTCCCCAGCCGCGCCCGGCGGCTGGCGGCCAAGGCGCGCGCATCGCGCATCAACCTGCGCGTATTCGATGCCGATCATTTAGGAGTCGCTTTCGATGAAACAGTGCGGCGCAAGGAACTGCGCACGCTTTGGAAAGTGTTCGCTTCGGAAGCGCTCGATTTTGTTGTGGACGAAGCCGTGCAGATCCACGGCGGCATGGGATACTCTGCGGAGATGCCTGTGGAAAGGGGATATCGCGATTCAAGGATCAACCGTATATTCGAGGGTACCAACGAGATCAACCGGCTTCTCATACTGGACAATGTACTGAAAAAGGGGGCAAAAGGCATCCTGCCGATAAATGAAGAAGCGGAAAAGGCCTTTGCCGAGATAAAAAACCTGAAAGCGGGGAAAGCAGGCGGCCTGGAATATTATGAAGAGAAAAGCAAATACATCGCCAATTTCAGGAAACTCATCCTGATGGTGGTAAAGGCCGCCTCGGATAAATTCACCCGTACCATCGTCATGGAGCAGGAGATCCTTTCCAGTATATCCGACGGCATTATGCAGATGTATGCCGCAGAATCCCTTATGCTCAGGGTAAAGAAGATGGAATCCCTGAAAGGAGAGGACGAAATAAAGGTTTACCGGGATATGCTGGATGTTTTTATCTACGATGCCGCTGCAAAGATCGGAAAATCGGTCGCGGATGCGAACTATTCCTTTGCCTACGGGGAAGTCCGCGATCTGCTTGAAAAAGGGATCGAACATTTCAGCTCTGTTGCAGGGGTCAATGTCAAGGAGGCACGACGGAGGATCGCCGACAGGCTGATCGGTGAGAACCGTTATTGCTTCTGAGCGTATAAGGATCCACGGAATTTATTGGAAAGAGGCTGCACCCGGCCCAATAAAAATCTTCGTATTTTAGCTTAAATGCATATTTGTCATGGGAACAGTAAATTCTGTCAAAATCATTCTGATTGGTGCCGGGAACCTGGCCTGGCATCTTGGACCGGCCCTGCAGAATGCGGGGTACAATTTCCTGCAGGTGTTCAGCCGTACGGAAGTTTCGGCCAGGTCCCTCGCGCAGCGCATGGGGGTGGACTGGACTACGGACCCCGGACAGCTCGACCCGGAGGCAGAACTGCTTTTGTTTTGCATGCCGGACCGGGCCATCCGGGAATTCCCCTGCCGTATCGATTTAAAGACCAGTCCCATGATGGTGCATACGGCCGGCAGCGTGCCCATGGAAGTTTTTTCAGGCATTGCCTCCAGGTACGGGGTCCTGTACCCCCTGATGTCATTTTCGAAAGACCGTTCGCTGGATTTCTCAGCCGTTCCCGTTTGTATCGAGGGGAATACTCCCGAAAGCCTGGATCTGCTGGAAAAAATGGCAGGCAGCATATCCCGCAGGGTCTTCCGTATGGGTTCGGAGGACCGGAAGCTCCTGCACCTGGCAGGCATTATCGCTTCCAACTTTTCCAACCATATGTATCATCTCTCGCAGGACTTACTCCAGGCCGGGGGAATGGATTTCGACCTCCTGAAGCCCCTCATAATGGAGACCGCGTCGAAGGTGATGACCATGGATCCGGCGGCTGCACAGACGGGTCCGGCATCCAGGAATGACACCGGGGTGATCCGCGACCATTTTGATCTGTTAAAAGACCGTCCCGAGTTACAAAAAATATATACTTTTGTTTCTGACAGCATTACAAACCATTTCAAGGTTTAATGAGCAATTTCAAGGAAGAACTCCGGAAAGTCAAGGCATTTGTTTTCGATGTTGATGGTGTATTATCGGATGCGAAGATATACCTCCATCCAGGGGGTGAGCTGATGCGTTCGATGAATATAAAGGACGGCTATGCCATCCACTATGCCATTCGCAAGGGCTACCCTGTTTGCATCATAACCGGAGGGAACTCCGAAGCCGTTGAAGAACGTTTCAGGTACCTGGGTGTCACGGATATTTACCTGAGATCGAGGGATAAGTCCGAAAACCTGAAAGATTTCCTGGCCAAATACGGCCTGGAGCCCGGGAGCATTCTCTATATGGGTGATGATCTTCCCGATTACCCTGTTATGAAGGAGGTTGGCTTTCCAACCTGTCCGTCCGATGCTGTTGAGGAAATAAAATCCATATCGACCTATATCTCGGACAAGTCCGGCGGGGAAGGATGCGTGCGGGATGTGATCGAACAGGTCCTCCGGCTTCAGGGCAAATGGATGGAAACGGACGCTTTTACCTGGTAAACATGGCGTTCTTAAAGCTGATACGGTTCCAGAACCTGCTGATCATTGCAGCAACCCAGTACATGATGAGGTTTTTCATCCTGGAACCCATCCTGGCGCTCAACGGCTTTGAACCACAACTTGACCACCTGCATTTCTTTCTCCTTGTCTTTTCTTCCATGGCCATCACGGCGGCGGGGTATGTGATCAACGACTATTTCGATATGAAGACGGACCTGCTCAACCGCCCAACAACCGTTATCGTCGGGAAAAAGATCGGCAGAAGGATGGCCATGACCCTGCATATTATCCTGAATGCGGCCGGGGTGTTCACCGGGATCTACCTTTCCTGGTATGCCGGAATGCCCGGATTCGGGATCGCCTATGTGCTGGCTGCGGGACTCCTCTGGTTCTACTCGACCACCTATAAACGGCAATTCCTGATCGGGAACCTGATCGTAGCCATTTTTACCGCCGTTGTTCCCTTTGTCGTGGTCGTTTTTGAGGTGCCCCTTCTCAATGAAGCTTATGGGGAGGTGCTGATCGCCAGGGGAATGAATTTCAATAATCTCCTGGCCTGGGTGGGTGGATTTTCTTTTTTTGCATTCCTGGCAACATTGATCCGTGAGATCATCAAGGATGTGGAAGATTTTGAGGGGGATGCGGCCTATGGAAGGAATACCCTCCCAATCGTGCTGGGCATCCGGGCCACCCGGATCGTACTGGTCATCCTGATCCTGTTCCTTGTATTTTCGCTGGGTTATGGTTACGCCAGCTACCTCTCGAGGAAGCCGGGAGGGGAACTGGATTTGCTGTCCCTCGCCTGGTTTGGCCTGCTGCTGATCCTGCCCTTTATTTACCTCTGTTTCCGGCTTATTGCCGCGGGGGATAAAAATGATTATCATTTCTGCAGCAACCTTACCAAGGTCATCATGCTGGCGGGTATCCTGTATTCCGTGATCTTTTACATCATTATACATCCTTACATTCCCTGAGGCAAGATGCTGTACGAGACGCTTGGAAAGTATGATATTATCCTCGGGTCCGCTTCGCCGAGGCGGAAATATCTGATGGAGGAAATGGGACTGAATTTCAGGGTCATGGTTAACAGTTCGCTCGAGGAGTCATGGCCGGAAGACCTTTCCAAAGAAGAGATCCCGGTTTACCTTGCCGGGCTGAAAGCCGCCCACATCATGGAGGATGTGCCCGAAAAAACACTGCTCATTACCGCCGATACCATCGTATGGATGGGGGGGAGGGTGATCAATAAACCCCTTGACCGGGAGGATGCCTTTGCCATGCTCGGACAGCTTTCGGGCAATATGCATGAAGTGCTTACCGGGGTTTGTTTCCGGACATCCGGGAAGAAACATACATTCTGTGCATCTTCCCTGGTCTGGTTCGCCCGGCTCAGCGAAGAGGAGATCCGGTATTATGTAGACCATTACAAACCGCTCGATAAGGCCGGAGCATACGGGATCCAGGACTGGATCGGGTACATCGGCGTTGAGAAAATTGAAGGCTCGTATTTCAATGTTATGGGATTGCCACTGCAGAGAATGTATCACGAATTAAAGGGCTTCCTGGGAGATGCATAAGCGCTCCCTTACCCGGTTGCCCTGGAACATGCAGCCCCGGACACAGACGGATTTTCGCCAAATGAGTAACTATTACCTGCGATATGAGTAAGTATTTCGTACGGGTGAACGGTACCGGGAATGCCTGGCCCGTTCCGCTGGGCACCGTCCATCCCTTTTACGATGCCTCGGACCCTGAACAACTTGCCAATGTTTCGTTCTCCATCCTGAAATCGGCAACCGGAGGGATGGATCCCAAGGATATCGAATGGGAGGTTCTGATTGATGCGGGACACGGGATTGTCCAGTACCTGATCCGCCATGGGAACCGCCTGCCCGATGCGGTGGTGCTGACCCATGCACACCTGGACCATACCCTGTCGCTGGACTGGATCATCCAGAGTTATCACCGGCATTACAGGAAGGGAAAGCGCATGCCTGTCTACGCAAGCCGGCCGGGCTGGGAATTCGTTGCTTCCTCTTTTCCACAGCTGCCCCCTTTAAGCGAGTATCATGAAATCAAACCCGGGGAGGGGCGGACTATCGACGGCATCCCCGAACTTGTGCTAACACCCTTCCCGGTATATCACGGGGAGAAGTCCCCCGGCCCCAACATGCTCGTCTTCGAACTCAGCCTTCCCGTTCAGGACCCGTTCAGGATCCTGTTTTCAGGTGATCTTTTGTGTCCCCTGCTCCGCAAGGCGGACTACCGCTTTATCCGTGATGTCCGGATGGCCTTCCTGGACGCCAACAACCGTTTTCCCTATACGAACTCCAACCACTGGAGCATCAGCCGGGAAGGACCCGAGGGGAAAAAAGACTCAAAATACCTGAAAGCCTGGCTCCAGCAGCTATCCTGCACCCACCTGATTGCCACCCACCTGCCGCCCACCCGTGACCCTGTGGTTCATGCCTACCTGGATGAATTCCTTGCTTATTGCGATGAGCACATACCCGTCTCGGTATTCGGGCTTTGCAGCAGGATCAAACCCTGCAGGACCATGCTGGTCCACTACAGCGGCATGGAAGACAGAAATTACCACGGCCAGGATATCCTGAATCCCGTACAGCTTGAAAACTGGAGCAATGCCGAGGCCGAGCGGCGCGGCATTCAGACCGAGTTTGTCGTTCCCCGCCCCGGCGATATTTACGAACTCGCCTGAGGCAGTTTATACCCATTTTAAATTACCCCGGTTTCATCCCGCAAGCCCCGCAATATCATGAAATAATTATACATTCGTAACAACAAAATTCTAAAAGGTAACACGATGTCTGTAAAAAGATTCGGGGTATCCCTGGAGGAGGAACTGCTTGAAAGCCTGGACAGGCTGGTATCCGATCATCATTTCCCGAACCGCTCACAGGCCATCCGGTTCCTGATCAGGAAAAACGAGGTTGAGAAGCAGTGGAAGGAGGACCAGGAGGTGGCCGGAGCCCTCGTTCTTATCTACAACCACCACAAGAGGGACATCCAGAAGCAGATGACCTCGATCCAGCATGGTTACAATTGCCTCATCCTGTCCAGCCAGCATATACACCTTGACCATGATATGTGTCTTGAAACGATCACGGTGAGGGGAAAGGCGGGCAAGCTCCTGAAACTTGCCGACAAACTGAAAGCCGTCAAGGGCATCCGGCACGGGGAACTTGTCATGAGCGGCACACATTAAACTATTATGTCAGAGAATCTAAGCCTTTTAACCTGGACCGCGGCGAGCATCGCTTTCATACACACCATCATTGGTCCGGATCATTATCTTCCATTCATAGTGATGGCGCGGGCCCGCCGGTGGAGTATCTTCAAAACCAGCTGGGTTACCGTATTGAGCGGTTTCGGCCATGTGATCAGTTCTATTCTGCTGGGGGCTTTGGGGATTGGGATTGGCGTGGGACTGCACCGGCTGGAGTTCCTGGAATCCGTTCGGGGGGACCTCGCTGCCTGGCTTTTCGTGCTTTTCGGGTTCGGGTATATGCTCTGGGGCATCTGGCGCATCACCGGTAAGCGTATGCACAGGCACGAGCACCGGCATGCCAACGGGACGGTCCACGTTCATGAACACACCCATGAGCAGGAACACCCCCATACCCCCGGGCACGATCATGCCCATAAAAACAACATAACGCCCTGGATCCTTTTCACCATCTTTTTCCTGGGCCCCTGCGAACCCCTCATTCCCATACTCATGTACCCGGCTGCCCAGAACTCTGCCTGGGGGATCGCCCAGGTGTCGATCGTTTTCGGTGTGATCACCATCCTGACCATGCTGGCCCTTGTGCTGCTGGCTTCATACGGCCTGAATCTCGTCAGGCTTGGAAGGCTGGAGAAATACACCCATGTGATTGCAGGGGCCACTATTCTCCTCAGCGGTATGGGGATACTGTTTCTCGGATTATAAGCGGTTCAGGTTTGCGGGGGTATGGCAGGCGAATCGCATTTTGCCCTGTTTCGCATGGCACCATGGATCCGTGGGGCACCCGCCTAATAGAGCCGGATGAACTCGTAGGAGTTGCCGGACCAATCCAGGAACCGTATAAAATCCCCGAAGGAGATCACAATTGTGGCGGTGTTGATGTTGGGGTGGAAACTGAGCTTTTCCGCCTGGAGGAGGTTGTCGTCGATGAAAAGGTGCACATGGTTCTGGCTGTCATTGATCAGTCCAAAAGGTGTGACGGATCCCGGGCTCAGTCCCAGCCACTTTTCGAGCCGCGGATCGGAAGCCAGGCTGAGTTTTCCCTGCCTGAGCATCTGCTCCAGGTCACGTATGGCCAGTTTGTTTGTGTGCTCCAGTATCACCAGGTAATGCCGGTTGCCCTTGTGGTTCCTGAGAAACAGGTTCTTGCAGTGGGTTGACCGGATGTCCTTCCAGTGTTCCAGGGCGGATTCCACGGTGGGCACAGGGGGATGCTCGTGGTATTCGAAATCGATGTCCAGGTCCTCAAGCACCTGGTATAGCCTGGGATCTCCGTTCATATGTACCGGTTTGCTCGGACCCTAAATTAAGGATTTTTCAGGAAAGGGGCTTCAGGGAGCTTCGGACCCGAAAAGGACCGGGTCCTCCCCATCCGCGATGCCGGTGATCTTTACCTCCCGGATCTGGTTCCTGGCCGTATCTTCGGATGTGAATTCGATGGGCACATAGTATTCGCCGTATCCATGGCAAAGGGCATCCGTGGTTTTTTCAACCAGCACATGCTGGGTTTTCCCGATCAGCGAGGAGCGGTATTTTCGTTTGTTCTCTTCCCCGATCAGACGGATGACCTCGCTGCGATCGGTTTTGACCTTTTCGGGCACCTGTCCGGGCATGCGTTCTGCACGGGTGCCCTTGCGCCTGGAATATTTGAAGGTATGGATATGGCTGAATTCCATCTCCCTCACTACATCACATGTGGCTTGAAATCCTTCTTCGGTTTCGCCGGGGAAGCCCACGATTATGTCCGTTGTGAGATTGAAATCCGGGTAACTGTGGCGGATCTTGTCCACGATCTCCCTGAATCCGGACAGGGCATACATCCTTCTCATGCGAAGGAGGACTGCGTCGGAGCCGCTTTGCAGGCAGAGGTGCAGATGGGGCATGAGCTTGGGATGCCGGAAAAGTTCAATGAACCGGTCCCCATACCCATCCGGTTCGATCGACGAGATCCGCACGCGGAAATCCCCCGGGATATCCAGGATCTTTTCCAAAAGGGCTTCGAAATTAATGCCCTGGTGATCATACCGCCCGATGTTGACCCCGGTCAGGACGATCTCCCGGAAACCGAATTCCAGCACCTGCTGAATATTTTCCCTGATCTTATCAAAGGGCCTGCTGATGGCCCGGCCCCGTACAAAGGGCACGATGCAGAAGGTACAGAAATTATCACAACCATCCTGGATCTTTATCAGGCTGCGGGTATGAAAGGTGGTGTCGGCCGGCTGAAAGTTGAAAACGTCGGGGTCCAGGCTGTTGGGGTGCAGGATTTCTCCCCGGTAATGGGCCTCAACCAGGGGGTATATGGAGGTTTTCCTGTTGTTCTCGACGAACCAGGTGCTGGCATCACGGCTTTCGAGGGCATCTTTCTGGCTGTTCACCGTGCAGCCTGTGACAACGACCAGGGCATCCCCTGGTTTCCGGCTGGCCTGGTTGATCAGGTTCCTTGATTTTTTATCGCTCTGGTTGGTGACGGTACAGGTATTCACGACGTAGACATCGGCCTTTTCCTCGAAACCCACAAGCTGGTATCCGGCATTGTGGAACTCGGATGCCAGGGAGTCGGTCTCGAACTGGTTGAGCCTGCAGCCAAGCGTTTTGAATGCGATCTTCCTGCTCATGATTCGTTCAGTTCTTCGATGATCGCCAGGTTCTCCCCCTCCAGGGAGAAATCTGCGGCTGAATTAATCTGTACTTCGCTGAACTGCCCGATCAGGGAGCGGTCGCGGGAGGGGAAGCGAACGATCAGCCTGCCTTCGGTAAGGGCTTTCAGGTAGCCTTTTTTCCGGTCTTCGCCGACGACAAGGACCGGGATCCTCCGGCCAACCAGGGAGCGGTTATATTCGCGATTATGGCTTATCAGTTTATCCGTCAGGATCTGCAGTCGTTCCTTTTTGGTTTCCCTCGGAATGTCGTCTTCCCAGCGGCTGCTCGTGGCACCCGGCCTCGGGGAATACATTGCAATGTAGGCCATGTTGAATTTGAACTCTTCCATGATCCTTCGGGTGTTTTCAAACTGTTCATCGGTTTCACCGGTAAACCCGACTATGATATCGGTGAACAGGGTTGCCGCGGGAAGCTTTTCCCGTATGTAATGGACAATCTCCCGGTAACGGTCGATGTTGTGGTTCCGGTTCATCCGGATCAGCACCTTATCATCGCCCGATTGCACCGGCAGATGAATCTGTTTGGCCAGGCAATCGTATTTTGCGATCACGTCGATCACCCTGTTTGTCATATCGCGGGGATGGGGAGAGGTGAAATACACCCAGAATTCCTTTTCACAGGTTTTGCCGTATTCTCCTATTTTTTCAAGCAGTTCATGGAAGGGGATCTCATTTCCGCGCTTGTCATGCCCGTAGGAATTCACGTTTTGTCCCAGGAGCGTTATGGATTTATAATCCTTCTGCACCAGGTCCTTCAGTTCTTCCAGGATTTCGGTGGAAGGCCTGGATACCTCCCTTCCCCGGGTATAGGGAACGGCACAGAAGGCGCAGAATTTGTCGCATCCGTTCTGGATGGGAATGAAGGCCTCAAAATCAGAGGTATAATGGGGCTGAACCTTCCAGAACCGCTTAATCTCCGTGAAATCCTTGTCCGGCTGGAGGCCCTGCAAGTCCACCGGTATATCTATCCTGTTGTTTTTCAGTACCTTAATCAGATCAAGGCGGGCCTTTTCGGGGACGGCCTTGTTCTCCGGAAGGCTTTCCGCTCTGGAGGGGGATTGCAACGAGGCCGGGGTGACCACACCGTATTGCCGGATCATGGAATCCAGGCCGGGTAGCTCATCCATGGTGAATACCAGGTCGAACAGCTTCAGGAACTTCTCCCTGTCGGCCGGCAGAATGCACCCGGATACAAAGGTTAGCAGGTTGCGGTCGCTTTTCCAGCGGTTCCATTTGCTGATGCGTGTATAAACCTTGTCGATCGATTTCTGCCTGACGGAACAGGCAAGGATGCCAAGCATATTGGCTTCCATCTCGTTGTCGGTGTACCGATATCCCAGGCTTTCGATCACGGTCCTTGTCCGCTCGCTGTCCGATTTGTTCATCTGGCATCCCAGTGTGACCAGGTGGTATTTCATGGCCTTTGCTTAAAAATAGACTTCTGCGTGTATGCGTCCCCCATCCACCCCCTGCTGTTTTGTTAGCTAAACTCCTGAAAAGGTAAAAAGTTCAAAGGAGCCTGGATTGGGACTGCAAAATAAGCTAAAAATCACCGGTTTTTCAAGTTCCCGGCACAAAAAAGGACCTTAAAGTCTGAATTTAATACAGCTATCTCCGGATCACCAGCTTCTGAATGTAGACCGAGTCGCGGCCTTTGAGATGAATGAGATACATACCCGGCTCTATTCCGGAAACATCTATCTCCGACTGCCCGTTTGGAAGTATATAATTACCGCAGACTTTTCCGAGCAGGTTCAGAAGTATAAGTTCAAGTGTTTCTTCCCTTCCGGCGGAATAACTGATCCAGACTTTGTTGCTGGCGGGATTTGGACTGATTTCAACCGGAAGAAAGGAAGATTTTGCCGGATCGGTATGAACAGCAGTCAGGTTGATGTTTGAGCGTGTCTCGCTGTAATTGATACTGGATTTCAGGGTAGGGTTGCAGGGATCGGCTGTTGGTGCCACGACCTGGTAAAGCACCGAGCCGGGAAGAGGATCCGGGACCATAAATGCATTTACGCTGCTTGGGATGGTGTAAATAAGGGTCATGGAATCTTTCCTGTATCCATTGTATATATTGTAGGAAAGACACGGGGCGCCCACATAATGGGTCCAGTTGAGGAAATGACTTCCATCGGTCTCCGGGGAAGAACTGAGCAGGATGGTGGTATGCACGCTGCTCAGGTCGGATTCGTTCCCGCAGGTGTCCGTGATGCTCATTTTATAGGACTGTGGAAACAGCGTGGGCACTGAGTTTGAGTCTACAAAGACAGTGGGTTCCCCTGCATTTATGCTCCAAAGTGGAAGGAATGTCCCCGCCTGGTTCGATTCACGGTAGATATTGTAGGTAAGGATGGAAGGATCATTTATAGGGTTCCAGACGATCCTGCATTTTTCCGTTGCTTCGTCGAGTCCGACGACACAAATTTCCGGTGTTTCCGGCTTTCCGCTGACCTGGATCCACAGGGTATCGGAATTAAGGCCGGGGCAGTCACCGAGGCTTGTCTCCACAAACAACCCGGCCTTCCCGTGATAGCTGCTGTTCCAGGTGACCTGTATGACCGTGTCTTCGGGTTGATCAATGCTGCCCGCATCGCCGGGAAGCAGGATCCAGTTGTAGGCGGTAACCTGCTCATGGGGCTTTACCCGGTATGTGAGCGGACCATCGCTGTAGCTCACATATTCAGGACCTTCAGGGGATGCCTGGTATACAGGCATTTCCCGGAGAACCAGGTAGACGGTATCGGAATATACGGAATCATACCGGGTGGATTCCAGGAAACAGTTGTACATCCCGGTATCGGATAATGTTACATCCTCAATGATCAGGACCGGTTCGTTCTTAAGGCGCTGTACCGACTGCCCGTTATGGAACCACCAGTAATAGATGGATTCGCTGCTGTATGCAAAAACGTCAAAACTTGCCGTTCCGCCGAGGCAGCTGGTATCGTTTTCCGGCTGCGTATGGATGTAGGGTTTTGTGAACATATGCATCGGATTATAATGCATTGAACCGTCAATTCCATTGTACAGGTCGAGGTCCCACTTGGTAGGATATGCCTTTTCAGGGATATCAAAGGTAAGCGTAACTACGGTGTCATTGAACGTCTGTATATCTATCGCACAGATCGTGTCCAGAAAGCATTCCGGGCACCGGTCACCGTCTTCCGTCCATTCCGAGGTAATCATACAGGCTACGGCCTTTTCGGCATCATGTAATCCGGCATTCATCCGGATTTCATTTATTTGTCCCGCATACAGTGTATCGGTAGAAACCATGCCGCCTATAAAGTCCAGGGATAATGCGTTGGATGCAATGAATGAGACAACGATGAGAATGGGAGCCATTCGGAGGGTTTTCATGACTCAGGTTTTAGGGGGTGTTAGGAGTAAAATTAATGAATTCCTGGCAAATTTCATAAACCATGTAATCTCCTGGAGAGTATGAGATCGTGTCCGGATCCATATATGTTTCATTCACCGAACCTGCCGGACAGTATCCGGGCCTTCAGGAATTCCAGGGCCGCTTCCAGGTTTCTGCTGGCTTCGGGAGACAGGCCTTCCTGGAATTCCCATTCATAGCCGCGAACCTGCAGCAGGTAGGTTTCCGGGTGCCTGTCGTATAGTTTTATGCAGAGGGCGAGGATATAGGCAGGGGAAGCGGCATGCAGGGTGAATTCCGATCTTCCTTCGGAGGGTTCTACGATGCCGAGCTGGTAGTCGCCGATGTCCTCAATGGAGGCATCCACGAAAACGACGACATCCTTGTCCCCTATGGTATCGGCATCCTCGATGTTCAGCTGGTAGTTGCTTTCCAGTTCCACATGAGTCAACCCGTTTTCGGCAACCCAGGGTTTCAGCAGCTCAATCATACGGTTTCCCAGTCCGTCGTCCCGGCGCCCCGGGTTACCGTATGCGTAAACGAGTATGCTTTTTTTCCCGGACAAGATCAGCTTCTATGCTTGTAATCGATCAGCTCGTCCCTTGAATTATAGAGCGAGACCTCGAGTGGCATCTGGCCGAAGGCATGGGTGGCACAGCTCAGGCAGGGATCGTAGGCACGGATCCCTACCTCTACGGCGTTCATCATGGGTTCCGTGATCTCGGCCTGGCCGGTCATGTAGGTTCTGGCGATGTAGTTGACCGCCTCGTTCATCGGCTGGTTATTATTGGTGGTGGAGACGATCAGGTTGGCCATCGTCACCTGGTCGTTCTCGTTGAC
>CAZVLG010000182.1:0-5133 GCA_964627835.1 uncultured Bacteroides sp. | reverse complement strand
AGGGAGGTTACAAGAATCTTTTCACCCACGATGAAATGAATGAACACAAGGGAAAGAAATGGAGCGAGGTAGACCAGGTTGCTGATCCTGTCATTGCTCAAGCTCAGTTTCATCGCCTTCAGCCAGAGCAGGAAGGTAATGCCCATTTCAAATGCCCCTGAATAGGCAGCCAGTCCAACACCAAGAGGTTCCAGGTGCCTAAAGCCGCCCGCCAGGATCATCATCAGGCTGATGTAAATGGTGGCGAAAAAGAAGTTCAGGGCAAGCTGGAAGTCCTCATTGCCTCCTTTCTTTACATTCAGGATCCAGTAGATGGACCAGATCAGGGAGCTGCCGACAGCCAGGGCCACTCCCAGGGGCTCGCGGAAGCGGAAGGACCAGGGGTCGCCCTGCGAGGAAATGAAATAGACACCGGCAAAGCATATGAAAAGAGCAACAAAACTGATTGCCCGGATCTTTTGTTTGAGGATAAGAACAGATAAGAAAACAAGGACAATGGGCCAGACCATATTCAGTGGCTGGGCCACCTGGGCCGGCAGTATTTTATATGCCTCAAACAGGACCAGGTAATAGGCAAAGGGGTTGAGGGCTCCCATCAGGGCGGCAAACACCAGGTCTTTCATTGCCAGTTCCCCAAGCCTCTTCAGATTACCCGTGAAAACGTTTATTACCAGCAGGATCAGGAAGGATGTGCAGGTGGCGAAGAACAGGAACTGGACAACATCGATCTCCTTCAGGCCAAGCTTAAATGCAGAGGCAACAGTAGACCAGAAGAAAATGGCAATTCCGGCGTATACATATGCCTTTCTTTGATTTTTCACGGCATTTGATCCGGGATGGAATCCATCCCTTCCATGATCTTCCTGATTCCGGGTTTGATGGCGTAATAAATTTCGGCCTGGTGCATGGCAAGGTTTATGCTGCTGTCCATCCTGCCAGAAAGATCATTGAAATTTTCCAGCTCAAACAGGAACATCGATTCCAGGCTTTCCAGGTCTGCATTCTTCATCCTGACCTGTTCCATAATGTCACGCAATGCATATTCAAGGAGGAAAGTCTCTTCATGGAACTGGTTGCAGGCTTCCATGCACTGTCCCAGGCCATTATAGAGTTCAATGTATCGGATGAGGAGGGTATCCCTTTCCGCTGCAGGCCGGAGAATGGCCAGGTCCTCATTGATCTCGTCCTGGAAGTCAAGCAGGCGCTGGATTTCCGGTGAGTTGATCCTGGCCTGAAGGTCCAGCGTAAGATTCAGCAGGCTGTCTGCTTCGGTATAAATTCCGGGCTGTTCCTTTGGTCTGCACTGGCTGAAGCAAATCAGGAGGATTATACTTGAGAAGTGCAGGATGGAGCGTTCCATGATCAGGGTATTTGCGTGAATCCGGTGTAGGGTGTCAGGACGTCGGGGATTTTAATCCCGGCGGGGGATTGATAATTCTCAAGCAGGGCGGCGAGGATCCGTGGCAGGGCGAGGGCAGATCCGTTCAATGTATGTGCCGGACGGTTCTTTTTATCGCCTTCCTCCCGGTAGCGCAATTTCAACCGGTTCGCCTGGTAGGACTCGAAATTGGATACGGAACTGACCTCCAGCCATTTTTTTTGTGCTGCAGCATAGACTTCAAAATCGTAGGTCAGGGCGGAAGTAAAACTCAGGTCTCCCCCGCAGAGCCTCATAACGCGATAAGGCAGTCCGAGCTTCATGATGAGCATTTCAATATGTGCCGCCATTTCCTCAAGTGTTTCGTAGGAATGGTCGGGATGCTGTATCTGTACGATCTCAACCTTGTCAAACTGGTGGAGCCGGTTCAATCCACGGACATCCTTTCCCCAGGAGCCGGCTTCCCTTCGGAAGCAAGGCGTATAGGCTGTTAATTTGATTGGCAGATCCTCCGCCTTGAGTATTTCATCCCTGAACAGGTTCGTGACCGGCACCTCGGCAGTCGGGATGAGATAATAATCATCCGCCTCGAGGTGGTACATCTGACCTTCCTTGTCGGGCAGTTGTCCCGTTCCGAAACCGGAATCCGCGTTCACTATCAGCGGAGGCATGATTTCCCTGTATCCGGCCTTGATGTTTTCATCCAGGAATAAGCCGATCAGGGCTCGCTGCAATTTTGCGCCCTTGCCTTTGTAGACAGGGAATCCGGCACCCGTAAGTTTGTTCCCAAGTTCAAAATCAATGATGTCATAACGGCTGACCAGGTCCCAGTGCGGCACCGGATCATCCTTAAGATCAGGCATCTCGCCACCCTCCCTTACGAGCTCATTGTCGGCTTCGCCCCTGCCTGGGGGGACCGTCTTATGGGGGATATTGGGAACCTGGACCAGCAGTTCCTGGATCTTCTGGAGGGACTCGGACTGTGCCTGTTGCAGGACCCGGATCTCCTCCTTTAAGCTTGTGGTATGTTCCTTTGCCTTGTTTGCTTCCTGCTGTTTGCCTGCCTTGAAAAGGGCACCGATTTCTTTTGACTTTGCATTAAGACTGGCCTGGAGCGTATCCTGCTTCAGCTGCAGCGACCTTCTCTGGTTATCTGCATCAATGATCTCATCGATGATCCCCTCTGCATGAAAATTCTTGATCCTTAATCGTGCGATAAGTTCATCCCGGTTTTCTCTGATAAAGGAAATCGATAGCATAATCTTAGGAATTGTGAGTAGGATAAAAATAAAAAAAAATCTCCTGTAACATGCCATTTCAAAAAGACAGTTGCAGGAGATCGGTTCGTTTCCGGTTCAATCCTTACTCCTTGACGGGAGTTACCGAGACAAAAGATTTGTTGTCTCTCTTTTTCCTGAAATTAACCGTTCCGTTAATCAGTGCAAACAAAGTATGGTCCTTGCCCATGCCGACATTTTCTCCGGGATGGTGCACCGTGCCCCGCTGGCGCACGATGATATTGCCGGCTTTGACCAGTTGTCCGCCATACAATTTGACGCCCAGGCGTTTGCTTTCTGATTCCCTGCCGTTTCTCGAGCTGCCAGCTCCTTTCTTATGTGCCATGGCTTATCGTATTAGATTTTATTTCTTGTCGGTTTTTCCGGCGGCCGGTTTTTTAGGGGCTGCCTTGGCTGCGGTCCCGCTGCTCTTTTTGGCAGCCGGTTTGGACCCGGTGGCAGTTTTCTGGCCGGATGCCTTTTTTGCCGTTGTCGTCCCCGGTTTCTTTGCGGCCTCCTTTTTGGGCGCTGCTGCTTTTGATGCCGGAGGAGTCTTTTTCACCGTTGTGTTTTTTTTCTCAGGAGTGGCCTTTGCGGCAGCCGTTGATTTTTTCGGAGCCGTTATTTCGGTTTCTTTCTTCACAACTGTATCCGTACCGGTTTCTGCCTTGGCGGCAGCTTTGGGCCTGGCTTCAGGCGCGGCTCCCTTTTCAATGATCTCCTTGATCTGGATCTCGGTAAGGTATTGCCGGTGCCCCCGGAGCACCTTATAACCCTTGCGTTTCTTTTTCTTGAATACCTGGATCTTGTCTGCCTTGGGATGAGTAAGCACCTTGCCGGTGATCATGGCCCCCTTGATGGTGGGTTCACCTACCAGAACATTCTTATCGTTGTCGATAAGCAGGACCTCATCGAAACGAACGGTATCGCCTTCCTTGCCTGCCAGCCGGTGAACAAAAAGCTTCTGATCCTTTTCCACCTTATACTGCTGACCGGCAATATTTACAATTGCGTACATCCTGTCAAATATTAATCAATTACCTGTTGGCCAAATCCGGGAGTGCAAAAATATAAAAGTTTAATATATCTGCAAAGATTTTATCCGGTACTTTCGTAAAAACCTGTATGGCCTAAAATTTTCCGGGGTAAATGAATGATTTCATTATATTTGTGAGGAGAGTAATGTGTAATGAGCAAAATCAAACTGAACGTACTGGGAATTTCCTATAGTCAGACACAATCCGGAGCATATGCACTGGTGCTCACCGAAGAAGACGGAGAAAGGAGAATACCTATCATAGTCGGGGGTTTTGAAGCACAATCCATCGCAATTCAGCTTGAGGGACTCAAACCTCCCAGGCCGCTTACACATGATCTTTTCATGAATTTTGCCAGGTCTTTCCACATTGACCTTCTCGAAGTCAATATTTATAAGCTTGAGGAGGGTGTATTCTACTCGAAACTGATGTGCGATAACGGTGACCAGAAGATATCCATCGATACCAGGACATCGGATGCCATTGCACTCGCGCTTCGGTTCAAATGCCCGATCTATACAACCGAGGAGATCATGGAACGGGCCGGGATCGTACTTGAATTCGGAAACGAAGAAAAATCATCAGACATCTCACAGGGCAGTACACTTTCCGATACCACTCCCGGTACCGGCACCAGCTCTTCCGAGGAATTCAAGGAGTTTACAACAAAGGAACTGAATGAAATGCTGAAGGAGGCCGTCGGCAAGGAAGACTATGAAAGGGCCTCCATGATCCGGGACGAACTTAACAAAAGAACTGAAAGCTAACATTCCTGGTTTATGAGACCTCTACTCAGGCTGTCTTTTTTCCTTGGCTTCTTTTTTCTTTCTGCCGCATTTCTGAATGTTTCAGCCCAGGACAGCACGGGGAACAGCCCTTTACCTGCTGGGCACCTTAACATGGAACAAGCAGGCGATTCCCTGTTTGGGGATAGCCTGCTGCGGGCGGCAACACCCGATTCGGCCGAAGCACCATCGCTTGTCGATGGATCCAACAGGATCGTTCCGAGGGAGGAGGCCTTTAATTTCAGCCTGGTCAAGATACTCAGGGGCTTGTTGGGAATGTTCGTCCTGATCCTGATTGCCTGGGTCTTCAGCTCCAACCGCAAAGCCATTAACTGGAATACAGTGCTGGTTGGCCTTGCGATCCAGATTGTCCTGGCTATCGGGATACTCTGGGTTCCGGCGGTTCAGGTCTTTTTTGAATTCGTTGGCAAACTCTTTGTAAAGGTCCTGGATTTTACCTATGCCGGCACGGACTTCCTGTTCCGCTCAAACCGTGCCCAGGAAATTGAACCCCCCTTGCTCAATTTTGCCATTACCATCCTGCCGACCATCATTTTCTTCTCAGCCCTGACCAGTGTGCTGTTTTATTTCGGCATCATCCAGGTGATCGTTTACGGCCTGGCATGGGCCCTGAGCCGGGCACTGCGTTTATCGGG
>CAZVLG010000181.1:0-4337 GCA_964627835.1 uncultured Bacteroides sp. | reverse complement strand
ACGCATCTGTGGCTGATTGAATTAATACATCTCATTTTAATTCCCGGTTCTCCTCTTGTAAATGATTAGAATTTGTCCGAATGTGAAGGACGTATGAGCAGTTTGCCATTATAGAAACAATGATCAAGGTGCAAATGATATACATACAATCCGTCTGCCTGGTATTCTTCAATGGGTATATAATGTTCCCCGGCGGAAATCCCCTTCCATGATCTCTCCAGGACCAGGGACCCCTGCAGGTCGAAGAGCTTGAATTGCACGGGACCGGTTGCGGCTTCGGAAAGATGAAGGCATAAGCTTTCCCGGTAGGGATGGGTGAATACGGGCTCTGCGTTCTTTCCGAGGATTTGGTCAATGCCTGTGGCCAGGCTGGCACTAATCGTGTAGGTATTAACGGTACCGTCCACAGCGGTAAGAACTATGGTGTAGGTTCCCGGGAAGGACGTGGGCCTGGTTATAACGACTTTGGTATCAGGGGCCTGGCTGTAGGCAGCCACGGGGGCATACTTGGAAGTTCCCTGGGGCAGTACCATGTTGTAATCGAACACTTCCGGGTCAAATTCGGGGACTGCAATGCCTGCAATGGTGATGCTGTCGAGGAAAGCATTGCTGGATTCACCTTGCAGTGAAAAATAGATCGTATAGGTCTGGTGGTTTGCTTTGTCATTGGCCAGGATGGTAATGCTTGCAAAGCCGGGGATGGCATCCGGGTATGCGATTTCAACCGTCGACAACGGATTTGCCGCTGTGGCTTCAAGAACGGGCATTTCCTTGCTCGGAAGTTCAATCAGATACTCATAAACCGTTGGATCCCAGTCCGGCAGGTCCTCCCCGTTAAGTTTGAGGCTGGAAATGTTGGCATTCAGGTTGATGGAGTCCAGGAACATGAATGAATTTTCCCTAAGGATCATATACACAGAGTCCGAATTTATGTCCGGGACCCAGTCCTCCGTCGGTTTTACGGGCCAGTTCCCGTCTGCACGGAATATAATATCCTCGAGGTAGGGCTCAGACTGGTGATCTTTGAACCTGGTCTCCCAGTAGACCAGGTAATCATCGTCACCGGGAGGGAAATTATCTGCATCGAATATGTTTTCAGTGGTATATTCCAGGGCTTCCGTTTCAGCGAGCTGGTGGCTCCATTCCACCCGGCCGCTGGTATCGGAGCCCGGGCCTGTACACTGGTATTCGGCATAGAAACAGGTAGTATCCCTTCCTGTTTTCCAGACATTCCATCCGACGGGTGACAATTCCGCGGATTCATAACAATTCAACAGGACCGTTCTGGCATAATCGAACCAGGGCCTCCCCAACACATAACTGCCGGCCCCGATGGCTGCATTGAACCGGCAGTTCCTGAAAACCATCCCGAAATCGTAATACCGGGGTGTGGATGCAGCCGTTGCGTATCCGCCCTCTACGGAAAAAACCTGGCAGCTGTCGAATAAGGCCACCCCGAACCCGAAAATAAAATCGGTTCTTCCTTCAATGAAACAGTCCTTGAAATAGTTCCGCGAACGCATATCGCTGTAATAGGTATCCTGCCAGCCCAGGATCCTGCAATGGGCAAAGGTCTGCCTGTCCCCGTTGCCATGAAGCGCCACGGCCTGGGAAGCTGTCTCCGTATTCCGGATGGTCAGGTTCAAAAAAGTAACATCACTCGCATCGATCCTTACGGAATGGGAGGTAAAGGTGTTAAGCTCAATGGTATAAATGGAACGGTCATCATATGTCAGGATGGTGCTGTCCGCATCCTCCCCGACAAAAGTCAGGTTGGATTTTTCATTGGGAACGACCAGCTTCTCGTAATAGATACCGTTTTTAATGAAAATAACGGTTGTTGTCGCGGAACTGTCCGGCGCGGCATCGATGGCATCCTGCAGCTTTGTGTAATCGCCGGTGCCATCCTGGGATACCACGATGTCGATCAAATTGCCGAGTTGTTCCCGGAGTGTGCCTTCAACCGCATGGACTGTCCCTGCTGCGAACAGAGCAAAGGCCATAAAGAGCTGTTTGCAGCCTGACGAATTTGAGATCCTCATTGTATATCTTTTATATGCCTGCCTTCAATGAAAAATTACCTTGCGACGATTACCCTCGCCATGGATATGGATTTACCCGAGTTCAGGCGGATCAGGTAGATCCCGCCCGTGAGTTCATGATCCGTAAGGGTATAGCTGTATTCGCCTGCCGGCTGCCTTTCCTTTACAAGCGGCATCACTTCCCTTCCGGCCAGGTCGAGCAAAGCCAGGTCAACCGGGGATGGTTCCGTAAGGGTATAGGTGATCCTGGTTTGATTCACGAAAGGATTCGGATATATGCTCAGGCTGGCGGCCTGCCGGTCCATATTGAATATGCCTGATGCCACAACGTTTGCCTGCACGCTGTCTGTGTAAAAGGATTCTAGCTGGTCATTGAACGCCTTTATCCGGTAATAATAGACGCCGTGCGAGGGAACGGCATTATCCGTATAGCTCGTCTCATCGGCTCCCGGGCTTGCCACTTCCGTCCACCCGCTACCGTCGTTCCGTTCGATGCTGAACCCGGTCTCGTTGTCCGAGATGTCTTCCCAGGAGAGCTTTACTTCTGAAACACCGATCACCGTATCTACGGCAAGGTGTATGGGGCGGACGATATATTCAAAGGCTTCCACCAAGCTGTTCAGGTAATCCTCAAGGTTGGTATAGCCGTTGCCGTTCAGGTCCCCGTTCCGGTCCGCCGCGTCGTTCTTGTTGAGTCCCCTGGCATCTTCCCAGTCATCCGGCATGCCGTCGTGGTCGGTATCCACAGGTGCCGTCGTGCTGTTCAGTGTCGGCCAGCCGCCAACCGTGGTCTGGGTGTCGATGATCCCCCGACCGGTACCATAAGCTCCTCCGTAAGTTGCAGTACCGTTCAGTGCTTCATGAACAATCCGGTTATCCAGTGCATCCCTTGCAGGGAGAACGGCGCCGGTACTGGCAAGCACGTATTCAAAGGCTTCTTCTGCGCTGTGTTCGGTTATGGCCGGCGCATCAACCGGGCTGTTCAGTTTGATTGTATCCTTGTATGCAGAGGAAATATCCTGCACCCCGGTGGTCCAGTTGTCCGCTGTGGTGGCAGGATAACCCCAGACATAATTATCGCTGATATAAAACCTTCCCCAGATTCCCGCTTCCTGGGCATTTTCCCCGTTATCCGGGTCCGGGCTGATGATCCGGTTTTTCGGGGATGTGGCGGGGCCATATTTGTAATAATTATTGACGATGTTATAGCTTCCGCCTTCCGCCCCGTAACAGGAGTTGAATCCCCAGTTGTAGATCACGTTGTTCCGGTGGTCGATCTTTTCCAGGTCGGCCTGGTTGGAATACCGGCTGCCACAGAAGCGTGGGTTCCGGCTGGTATGGTGGGCAAGCAGGTTGTGGTGGAAGGTAGCGCCTTTGCCTCCCCATATCCCTCCGTAACCGTGCCGCCCCTTGTCGTGCACCGACTCGTAGAGGCTTTCACTCAGCAGGCACCATTGCATGGTGAAATTCTCGTTGTCGTAGAAGGACGCGCATTCATCAACGGACCATGACATCGAGCAGTGGTCGATGATAATATTCTGGCGGTTGCGTCCGTTCATCGCATCGTCGTCGATGGCGTTTATATCCCCAAGCCTGGCCCGGATGTAGCGTATGATCACGTTATCGGCCGAAACCTTCAGGGGATAGCCCTTCACGCAGATGCCCTCGCCCGGGGCCGTCTGCCCGGCAATGGTGATGTTCGGGTTAGTGATCGACAGGGTGGATTGAAGGTTGATCGTTCCGGAGACCCGGAACACAATGGTCCGTGCCCCTGAAGCCTGGATTGCAGCCCGGAGGCTGCCAGTCCCGCCGTCGTTCAGGTTGGTCACCTCGATGACCGATCCGCCGCGCCCGCCGGTGGCGTTTGCACCGAAACCTTCGGCCCCGGGAAATGCTTTTACCTGGGCCCTCAGGGGGGATGAAAGCGTGATAAGGGGAAGCGCAAGAAGCAGTCCCGCACCGATCTTCATTCGAATTCTTATATCTCTGCACATGATCATTGATTTTAGTTAAGTATACGAGGAAACAGAGCCGTACGCTGGGGTACGGCTCTGTCGCTGGAATTATTTGTCATCCGGATGGCTCAGATTCATATGCGAGCTTTTAGTATCCGGGATTCTGATAGGTCGGATCCGCGATTGCATCGATCTGGACCTGCGGGATCGGCCGGAGGGTAAACTTCTCATTGAAGTTGGCTCTTGCCTGGGAGTTGCCTGCATAGGTCTGTATCCGCTCGATCATTTTCTGGGTGCCCACGCGCTTCAGGTCGAACCAGCGAAGCTGTTCACCGCAAAA
>CAZVLG010000180.1:0-2787 GCA_964627835.1 uncultured Bacteroides sp. | reverse complement strand
TAAGGTATTTGATCGACAGCAGGTATACGATATTTTCGAAGACTCGGAAGGATACATCTGGTTCGCTGCCTCCAATGGCATCCATCGCTACCTTTCCGCAGACAGGAACATGACAAGCGTCAGGAGAATTCATTACGGTTCTGAATTACTGGAGCTCCAGGATGTATTTTGTGTCACGGAAGACAGGGCAGGCAGCATTTGGATCGGCTCATCGGTTGGGCTTATTAAACATTCTCCAGCAGAAGGCCGGTACGAGGTGTTCCAGGCTGGCCTTATGAACAGGTTCTCGAATATTAACAGCAATACGGTACTTTCACTGCATATCAGCCCTGGAGGGGATGTTTGGGTCGGGACAGCATCCGGTTTAAACAGATACGACCATGAAACGAATGGTTTTGAGTTCCTCGGTGATCCGGCAGAACTTTCGGAATTAAGGATCCTTGGGATTCTCGAAGATGACCGGGGCAACCTCTGGCTGAGTTCTGACAGGGGACTGGCAATGTACGATCCCGACCTTGAGACATTCATCCAGTATGGTCCGGAAGACGGCTTGCAGAATTACGAGTTCCTGCCCGGATCCTGCTTCAAACATAGCAATGGCAGAATGTACTTCGGCGGTATCGGGGGACTGAATACCTTCCATCCCGATTCCATCGGCTACAATCCATATGCTCCCCAGCTCTCATTCACCCAGTTCATACGTTTTCGTGAAAAGGGAGGAATGTCAAAACCGATCGCCCTGGACCGGGTATCCACTGTTATCGTTCCAAGGGGAGTGGAGATCGTTACCATCCGTTTCTCTGCTCTGGAGTTTACCGCCCCGGAAAGAAACCGTTACCTGTACAAAATGGTTCGAAAAGGGCAGGATGGCCTGTGGATCCATAACGGGGAACAGCATTACGTTACGTTTTATAAGCTGAATCCCGGGAGGTATACCCTCAGCGTCAAAGGCTCCAATAACGATCTCCTTTACTCAGAGGAGGAAATCCAGCTGGAAATAATCATACCTTATCCTTTCTGGAATAAAACCCTGACCGTACTGCTTTATTTATCAATTGGTTCCCTTCTCCTTATTGTGATCTTACGGATTCGCACAAGGAATCTGAGGCGCAGCAACCGGATCCTTCGAGAGAAGGAAATATCCGCCAAAGAGATAGACAGGCAGCGGGATGAACTTGCCCGTAAGAATAAAAGCGTTACGGATAGCATTATGTACGCCAGGCGGATTCAGCATGCACTCCTGCCAACGGATGAAAGTTTTCAAAACCTGCTGCCTGATTCTTTCGTTTTGTTTAAACCCAAAGACATTGTAAGCGGTGATTTTTACTGGATAAATCAGCATGGGAACAAACTTTATGTGGCAGCGGTTGACTGCACCGGGCATGGCGTTCCCGGTGCCTTTGTTTCCATCATCGGTTTTGAACTTTTTCGCAAGATCACGGCGAGTGAACAGGGTAGTAACCCGGCTATGATCCTGGATACCCTGAATGAGAATTTCACGGATATTTTTTCCGACGGGGAACAGGTATATCTGAACGACGGGATGGACCTGTCGCTCTGTATCATTGACAGCCAGGAAAAATCCCTTGATTATTCCGGTGCCTTTAATCCGTTGTACCTGGTGAGAAACGAAACCATTGTCGAAGTTAAGGCAGACCGATTCTCCGTAGGTGCTGATGTTCACTTTTCAACCGAAAGGAAACTTTTTAAAAGCCATAAGATTTTTCTTCAGAAAGACGATATCATTTATATGTTCTCAGACGGCTACGCCGACCAGTTTGGCGGACCGGAAGGTAAGAAATTCAAGTACCGGAGGTTCCGTCATCTTCTGCTGACCATTCATAAATTACCCATGAAAGAACAAGAATCCATCCTGGATGCAAGCATTGAAGAATGGAAAGGGGATATGGACCAGGTAGACGATATCCTGGTGATCGGGATCAGGCCGTAGTCGATTTTGCCAGCAGGGATTTCATCTTTTCGACCAGCAGATCAACCTGGAAGGGTTTGCTGATATAATCATCCATGCCAACTGCCAGGCATGTTTCACGGTCTCCTGACATGGCATTGGCGGTAATGGCTATAATCGGCGTAAAGGAATTTGTGCTGGCTTCAATTTCCCGGATCTTTTTTGAGGCCAGGAAGCCGTCCATCACTGGCATCTGGATGTCCATCAGGATGATATCATAATTAGAAGTGCCAAACTTGTCGAGCGCTTCTTTTCCGTTGTTCGCTATATCGATGTTCTTTACCAGTCTTTCAAGACTGAGGATTACAATCTTCTGGTTGATAATATTGTCTTCCACCAGAAGGATATTTGCCTCCTTAATGTCTGTTTTTCGCTCGGCTCTCACGGCCGGCCTGTCAGCCTGGTAATCAGTAGCAGCTTTCCTTACCTTGATCTCACTCTTGTTGAATTCAAGCTCAAATACAATTTCAGTTTGGTTGTCATCAGCCCGGGTATCCATCGCACCCCCGAGTAATTCGGTGAACTTAAGGGGAATGTTCAGGTCCAGCTGTTCTAGGGGCAGTGGCAGCATACATTCCCCATCCTTTGCCATGCACCCAATAAGCTGAATCTTCAGTTGTATTTTTTCATCTGTTTCGCGGTTGTTGATAATGTTGATCTGTACCTGGAGTGTACTTTCTGGCCGTGATAGCTTCAGTATATTTTCTAGCAGGTTCAGGAACAATTGTTTAATGCGGATGGGATCACCCTGTACCTGGTTGGTAAGGGTCGGATCCAGATGAAGGGTAAACTGGATGTTTGGATATTCGGAGCGGGGG
>CAZVLG010000179.1:0-1682 GCA_964627835.1 uncultured Bacteroides sp. | reverse complement strand
AAGTGTTTATCCACAACCTGCGGGATTATTCGGACGACAGGCATAAAAAGATCGATGACTATGCCTTCAGCGGTGAGGCAGGCATGGTTTTAAGCATCCAGCCCATTGACAATGCCCTGCAGGCATTGAAGAGTGACAGGGAATACCAGGAGATCATATATACCTCGCCCGACGGGGAGACCTTTAACCAGTCCATCGCCAACCAGCTTTCCACATGTGAAAACCTGGTAATCCTTTGCGGTCATTATAAGGGAATAGACCAGCGGGTTCGTGACCATCTCGTTACCCGGGAGATTTCCATCGGTGATTATGTAATGACCGGAGGTGAACTGGCGGCAGCAGTGATGATTGATTCCATTGTCCGTCTGCTTCCCGGCGTTTTATCGGATGAGACCTCCGCACTTTCGGATTCTTTCCAGGATGGGCTGCTCGCTCCTCCGGTATATACCAGGCCTGCAGAATATAAAGGGTGGTGTGTTCCCCCGGTTCTTATGTCGGGCAATGCAGCTGAAATCGAAAAATGGAAAATGGAGCAATCCATTGAACGAACCCGGCAATTACGGCCTGATCTGCTTGGCAGGGATGAATGATCAGCGCAAAATCTTTCTTACAAAAGCAACCGTGAAATAGGACATCAGAAAGAGTCCCACAAAACCCTCCAGGCTTGACAGCCACCTGATGGAGCCCGAGGGGTAGTAATCTCCGTAACCAATGGTAAGGTAGGTAATGGCACTGTGGTAAAAGGATTTCGCCACCAGGCTGAGCTTATCCGGATCCCCCAGGGAGGAAACGATATCGGCAGAGGTAAACAGGGTCAGGACAATGAAAAGCACACTGAAAAACGAATACATGGCCAGCATGGATATGATGACCCGGACCGGACTGGTGGCATAGTGGCCGGCCCGGTCAAAAACCAGTAGCTTGAACAGGTAGATGGGATACATCCAGATCGCACTGTAAGGATTCTTCCCGACAGATTCCTCCAGGATGGCCTGAGATTCGAGCCGTTTGAACTCGACATAGGATTTATCCTCATCGCTGTACTGTCCCGTTATGTCAAAATTCTCCTTCAGGGTCCTGAACTGCTCGGCCTTTACCCTTTTTGAAGTGTCTTTTTGTCCCCGGATCAGATCCTTCACATTGTTGCGTTTCCAGTCTATGTATATCCGGCCGATCAGGCGCATTCCGGCAAAATTGATGGTATCGATATCGAGATCAAACTCATAAGGTCTCAGGTCAATGATGTCCCTTGCAATGGTATCTGAAAGATCGATATGCCCGCAACGGGCCACACGCAGGTCCAGGTAATGATCAAAATGGCAGGACCGCATGGACAGTGTCCTGAACCTTGCATTATAAAAGGAAATGGTGCCGGTTGTAAAATCCGCCCGGTCAAAATTGACATCTGCCTGGTCGTACTCGGCCAGCTCAAAATCCAGGAGCCCTTCCCCGAAGCGGGTTTTCTTGAAACTCATCTTTCCCTGTTTCAGCTCACTGGCTTCAAAGGAGACGTCTCCCTCCCCGAATATGGCCCTGTTAAAGTTGACCCGTCCGGTGGCAAATTCGGTCGTCCTGAAATCCACCCTCCCATCCCCGAACTCTGTCTGTTCGAAGGATATGTCCCCGGACCTGAACTTGGCATAGTGGAAATCCACTTTCCCGGTACCAAACCTGGCTACCTT
>CAZVLG010000178.1:0-10784 GCA_964627835.1 uncultured Bacteroides sp. | reverse complement strand
CGGCCTTGGACCATGCAGGATCAAGGAAACCATCGAAACATTAGCCTAATTAAATTCGCAATATCTTATGGAAGCAAGAGACAAAAATGCCAAACCAAAGATCAAAATGGCTGTCTACTGGGGAGCCGCTTGCGGGGGTTGCTGCGTATCCGTGCTCGATGTGCACGAGGCGCTTTTTGATGTGGTAGCGGCGGCAGACCTGGTTTTCTGGCCGATCGCCCTGGATACTAAGTACAAGGATGTGGAGGCCATGGCCGATCAGGAAATCGATCTTACCCTTTTCAACGGGGCCGTAAGGAACAGCGAGAATGAACATCTTGCCCACCTGCTGCGCCAGAAATCCAAGATCCTCGTTGCATACGGATCCTGTGCCCATATGGGTGGGATACCCGGACTCGGGAATTTCACCAACCGGGAAGGGATCTTTGAGAGGGTTTATGAAACCAGTGAATCAACCGTAAATCCAGATAAAGTGCGTCCTCAGCCTGTAACCAAGGTAAAGGAAGGCGAACTGTACATCCCGGAGTTTTATAACGATGTCAGGACACTGGACCAGGTGGTGGATGTGGACTACTACCTGCCCGGCTGTCCACCCCAGACCGAACGGCTGGTGGAAGTATTCATGGCCATTGTGACCGGCGCTGAACTTCCGCCCAAGGGATCGGTGGTCGGGGCCAATGAAAAGACCCAGTGCGATGAATGCACGAGGAAGAAGACCGACAATAAAAAGATCAAGGAGTTCAAACGGCCGATCGACATTGTCGACGACGGGGAAACATGCTTCCTCGAACAGGGTGTGATCTGCATGGGACCGGCCACCCGTGGAGGCTGCGGTTACCGATGCATCGAGGGGAATGCCCCCTGCCGGGGCTGTTACGGTCCCCCGGCCGACGTTTCCGATCCAGGGGCCAAGATGATGTCTGCCATCGGAACCATGATCGACTCCAACGACGAGGCGGAAATCATTAAGATCGTTGAACAAATTGAAGACCCGGCCGGGACCTTTTACCGCTTCAGCCTTCCCGGCTCCATAATCAGGAGGAAATTGCTATGAACAGAAGAATAACCATTGACCCAATTACCAGGCTCGAAGGCCACGGTAAGATAGAGATCTTCCTTACCGATGAAGGAGACGTGGACAATGTATACTTTCAGGTCCCCGAACTCAGAGGTTTCGAAAAATTCTGCGAAGGCCGGCCGGTCGAGGAACTGTCCCAGATCGTCACCAAGATCTGCGGGGTTTGCCCGGGATGCCATCATATGGCCTCAGGCAAGGCAGCCGATGCGGTGTACGGGGTAAGACCCACTCCCACCGCTGTAAAACTCCGCGAGTTGTTCTACATGGCACATTTCGTTCACAGCCATATTGCACATTTCTATGCCCTGGCCGCACCCGATTTTGTGGTCGGTCCAACGGCCCCGCCCGCCGAGCGTAACATCCTGGGGGTGATCGGAAAGGTCGGCGTGGAAATCGGAACCGAAGTTATCAAGCAAAGAAGGATCGCACAGGAGATTCAGGCACTTCTCGGGGGACACCAGACCCATGTGGTAATGAATGTCCCCGGCGGTGTCCGGAAGGGATTGACCCCGGAAGAACGCGATGATATCGTCGAAAAGGCAAAGGGATTCATAGAGTTCTCGAAATTCTCCCTGAAGATCTTCGGGGATGTGGTCCTCGGGAACAAGGATTATGTGGACCTGATCCTGAACGGTCCCTATTCCCTGAACCTTTATAGCATGGGACTCGTGGATGAGAACAACAAGGTGAATTTCTACGAGGGGAAAGTGCGTGTCGTGGATACCAAGGGCGAGGAACACTGCAAGTACGCACCGGAGGAGTATATGGAATATGTGGAGGAAAGGGTGGAACCCTGGTCCTACCTGAAGTTCCCCTTCCTCAAGAAGGTTGGCTGGAAGGGATTTGTCGACGGACAGGACTCCGGTGTTTACCATGCCACGCCCCTTTCAAGGCTGAACGCTGCCGACGGCATGGCCACCCCGCTGGCCCAGGTCGAATACGATAAAATGTACGAAACCCTCGGCGGAAAACCGGTCCACGCAACCCTTGCCATGCACTGGGCAAGGCTGATCGAACTGCTGTACTCGGCAGAACGTTGCCTCGAGTTGGCAGAGGATCCGGATATCACAGGAAAAGAGCTCAGGGTGCCCCTTGACAAGGTTCCGAATGAAGGAGTCGGGATCGTTGAAGCACAGCGGGGAACCCTGACGCACCATTACTGGACCGATGAAAAGGGAATCGTGAAAAAGGTCAATATCATCGTGGGTACGACCAATAACAACGCGGCCATTTGCATGTCTCTCAAAAAGGCTGCTGAAGGCTTAATTAAGAAAGGCGTGAAGGTTGACGACGGCATCCTCAACATGGTCGAGATGGCATTCCGTGCCTATGACCCCTGTTTCTCCTGCGCCACCCATCACCAGCGCGGAAAGATGCCGCTCGTGGTCAATTTCAGGAACAGGAACGGCGAAATCATCCGAACCGCCAGAAGAGACAGGTAAACGGCAGAGACAAGTAAACGGCATATGGAGAACCGCTCGAACAGGATCCTGGTCCTCGGAATCGGGAACGGCATCCAGCAGGATGTCAGTATACCGGTCAGGCTTACGGAAGACCTGCAGAACCTGCTGAAGTCCGTGAGCATTGACTATGAGAATATTTTTGTCGGGGGACTTGAACTACTTGAGTATATAAACGGTTATAAAGGCCTCGTTTTTATTGATACCATTAAGACAGAGAAGGGTAGCCCGGGAGATGTCCATGTGTTTACGGTGGACGATTACCGGGAAACCCTCCACCTGTCCTGCCGGCACGATGTCTCTTTCCATATGTCGCTGGAAATGGGCAAGACACTTGGTTTTAAAATAACGAACAAGATCCTTATTATCGGCATCGAGATTCTGGAAGACCTGGAATTCGGATCGGTGCTGAGCAATGATCTCAGACAGCAATACCCGGAAATTCTTGCAGAAGTTATGAATCATGTGGAAGAATTCAGCAGGAGAACTTTAATACAAACATCAATATGAAAAGGTTTAACTCAAAGGGCATGTGGAAGATTCCAAGCGCCAGGAAAAAGAAGAAGAAAGGCCAGGAGGATATTGATGAGGACCTGGTTATTAAAAAATGTTATTGCCCGAACGGCCATGACCTGATCAATCCTAAAGTCAATGTGCGGGGCTATAATGGCATTCTTATCAAGGTAAAGAAGGGAAAGGATGAAGGCTTTGTTGCGCTGAGCCCGATTTGCGGGGACAAATCAAAATACACAATCGATATTGACCTGTCCGAAGGAGAAATAATCGAACTGCTTTGTCCCGTATGCAACGTTCCCCTCCCGGTATATGCACCATGCGACTGCGGAGCGGATATGATTACCCTGTTCTGTGATAAACATGGTAATTTCTGCAACTGCATTGGCATCTGCAACCGTGTCGGCTGCAGCCACGCAGAGATCAAGAGGGGAGCCGACCTGTTCAATATCTACAGAAGAAAGGGCGAGATTCGGGGGACTCAGGGATACTTGTAATGGATAACTCGCTTCCCGGAATTATCATCACCGGTGCTTCAGGTTTCATCGGCAGGCATTTTGTTGAGCATAATGCCCACCGCTACCGTATGTTTTGCCTTGCCCGGCGCTCCCAGAGGGAATCGGGCATCCCGAAACATGAAAACATCCGGTGGACCCAGGTGGATATCGGTGATTTCTCCAACCTGCAGGACGTCGTCGTGAGCATCAACCAGTACGGAGGTGCCGATTTTATACTCCACCTGGCAGGTTATTATGATTTCACCATGCAGGATAATCCCCAGTACGAACACACCAATGTGATCGGTACGAGGAATGTCCTCAAGCTTGCCCAGTATCTCAATATAAAGCGATTCATCTTTGCCAGTTCCCTGGCTGCCTGCAAATTCAATTCCAGGCCCGATAAGGCACTGAATGAACAGAGTCCCCCGGATGCAACCTACCCCTATGCACGGAGCAAACGTAAAGCAGAGGAAATGATCCGCAATTACTCCAGCCTTTACCCCTGCACCATCCTCCGTTTCGCTGCAGTGTATAGCGACTGGTGCGAATACCCGCCCCTTTTTGCTTTTCTGTCCACCTGGCTGTCAGATAAATGGAACGCCCGTGTCCTTGGAGGCAAGGGCGAATCCAGCATCACCTATATCCACATCGCCGACCTGATCAAGATGATCCAGGTAATCCTGGAACAGTCGGACAACCTCCCCCAGCTTGCCACCTATGTTGCAAGCCCATCAGGAACAGTTACCCATAATGAACTGTTTGCCGCAGCGACCAAATACTTCTACGGGCGAACCAGGAGAGCCGTCAGGGTGCCGAAAATGATCGCCCTGCCCGGCTTAATTGCACGGACCGCACTTGCAAGCCTGTTCGGGGAGAAACCCTTCGAACGCCCCTGGATGATGAGGTACATCGATAAGAAACTGGTGGTCGATGCACGTCAGACCAACGCGAGTCTTTCCTGGAAAACCTCCCCGCGGAACGATATCAAACGGCGCCTCCTTTTCATGATCGAAAATATGAAGAGTCATGCTGTCGACTGGACCGTCAAGAACGAAACGGCCATGCACAGGATCACAACCCGGTTCAACATAAGGGCTTATGAGGTGATGATGAGGCATCGCGATTTCATCATCAATAAGATAGTCAGCCACGTTCACAGCGATAAAAACCTGGAGGAATACCAGCATTACAGGGATATGGATACCCTGGTCCTGAAGTGGTACCTTACCATGCTTTATCAACTGATCGCCACAAGCATAAAGGTAGGTGACCGCATCCTGATCAGGAAGTATATCCAGGCCATCGCGCTGAGACGCTATAAAACGGGGTTCCCTGCAGGCGAAGTGGTCCGGTTCCTCGGTGACTTTGAAAAAATCATGATCTCCGAACTCCTTATCGATCCGGAAGCGCAGGTAACCCGGGAACAATTATTCACGGCCATAAACATCGCTATCCAGCTCAGCATCGACGAGATCGAGGAGTCATACGAGATTTTCGAGTCGGACAGCGCTGGAATTGTGCAGCTGCCCGAATTGCTGCCCTCACTCCAGAATGTCGGCAAACTCAAGGAGGTCATTACGGACCTTGAAGATACCTTCTTCGATTCACTGGAAACGGATTTGATGAGGGACTTCGAACTGATCCACGAACAGATCCAGTAGGGAGCGCAGGAAGACCGGCATACAGACCAATTGTCCCCCGGCCAGGAACCCGGTGAACCATCACCCGGATGCAGTCTGCAATTTCCTCGAAAACCACAGAATGATCATTCCCATGAGGAAATCCATGATCCCGGAAACCAGGACCATCCAGACCATCTCAACAAACCATGCATAGGATAACAGGAAAACAGTGGCGGTAAACTTGGCAAAGATGGAGAACCTGACAAGGTTCCGGTTCCCTGCCGGATCCATGGCAGCCGGAATATAGGCCCCGCACATCACAACGTGGAACACCCCTCCCTGGATCTTGAAAAAAATCCCCTGGTATCCATCAAAGCCAAAAAATCCGAAATACTCCAGGGGGATTACGATTAATCCAATACCCACACAAAAAGAATGGATCGCAACAAGGATAAGAAAAATCCTGAACAGCTTTTTAACCGTATCCATATGAAAGGCCTTAAAGATCACATTAATTAAAGGTATGAGGAATTCCGGATAATTCTAATTCCTTCTTCAACAATTTCCTGTTGAAAAATAAATCCGTCATTTTTTGTTATTCGCTGAACATAAAAACCATGCCGGACACCCCTTGCCGCCGGAATTGAAGAATTAACGGTACATTCAGTAATAAAGGACCTTCCAGGCCATTCTAATTTGAACTCTGTCTAAATTGCCAAATGCCTTTGTTAATCAGATAAAAAGCATTTTTTTTGTGCGCGGAAAATTTTAATTTCGTTTTGCTCCAATCGATACATGTTATAGCTATGTTTTTTGTTGTTACGTAAATATCAATATGATCACAGCGAAAGGTCCTTAACCCGAACAAGCAACAACATATGACCATCCAAAATCGCATCAACCGCCTGCTCAATTACAAGCATTTGCTGAACCGATTCAAAACCCTGGGACTTGTGAGGGTCTTTTCCGATAATATTGCAGATCCTCTTGGCATTTCTGCATCACTGGTCCGGAAGGATTTTGGATTGTTCGGGATCTCCGGAAGCCAGAAAGGCGGTTACAGCATTGAAGACGTCCTGGGAAAAATCGACGAGATCCTGGGCTGCAATGAGGTCCAGCGCGTGATTATCGTGGGGGTTGGCAGGATTGGAGAAGCCCTTATGTCCTACAACGGGTTCCAGAAGGACGGCATAAAGATCGTGGCCGGCTTTGATATCGATCTTAAAAAGATCAAGAAAACCGGAGAAGTTCCCATTAAACCCCTCGAGGAACTGGATGAATTTGTTCAGGAGAACAACATCAGCGTAGCCATCATGGCTGTACCCGATATCGCTGCCCAGCAGACGCTTGAAACCCTGAAGCGCGCGAATATCAAGGGCATCCTGAATTTCACCCCGGTGAAGTTCAAAAGCACAGAGGAGATCACAATAAATAATTTCAACATCGAAAACGAGCTCGTCAACCTGATCTATTTCGTCAATAATTACAAAAAAAAAGGACGGGAGATCAAAAAGAGCAACCCATAACGTTTTAATACCCCTTCCATGAAACAGACCATAATTAATATCATTAAAAAGTACAAGGGCGACCAGTACCGGCTCCTGGACATCCTGCTCGATATCCAGGATGAACTGGGACACATCCCGGAAGACCTCAATCAGATGATCGCCGACGAACTGAACATCTCCAGGGCGGAACTTGAGGAAACCATCAGCTTTTACCATTTTCTCAGCCAGAAACCCCGGGGGAAATACACGGTCTACCTGAACAATAGTGTCACGGCAGAAATAATGCTGAGAAAAGAGGTCAAGAAAGCCTTCGAGGAACAGGCAGGCACTACCTACGGGAATGTTTCTACCGATGGCATGATCGGACTTTTCGAAACCTCGTGCATCGGGATGTCCGACCAGGAACCCGCGGCAATCATCAATGGAGCCGTCTTCACCAACCTGACCCCCTTCCGTGTGAAGGAGATCGTGCAGGATATGAGGCAGGGGAAGCCGGTCGATGAAATGCATACCCAGAATTACGGATGCGGCAATAACAATTCAGACCTGGTAAAAACGGTGGTAACCAACAACATCCGCAGGAAGGGACCTGTCCTCTGGGATCCCTACGAACCCGGAGAGGGACTCAAAAAGGCGCTTGCCATGAAGCCTTCGGAGGTCATCCAGGAAGTAAAGAGCTCCAATCTCAGGGGACGAGGGGGAGCCGGGTTCCCCACTGGATTGAAATGGGAGTTCTGCAGCAATGCAAACGGTAAGGAAAAATATATATTCTGCAATGCCGACGAGGGTGAACCGGGGACATTCAAAGACCGGGTTATTCTGACCGAGCTCTCAAAGATGGTATTCGAGGGAATGGCCATCGCAGGCTATGCGGTGGGTGCCAGATCAGGCATTCTATACATCCGCTGGGAGTACAGGTACCTCCGGAAACTCCTGGAGCATGAGCTTGAACAGCTGAGGAAGGCAAAACTCCTTGGTAAGAACATTGCCGGAAAGGAAGGATTTGACTTCGATATACGGATCCAGTGCGGAGCCGGTGCCTATGTATGCGGAGAAGAAAGCGCCCTGCTGGAATCGGCCGAAGGAAAACGAGGGGAACCCCGTGACCGGCCGCCTTTCCCGGTTGAGCAGGGCTATCTTGGCAGGCCGACCGTGATCAATAATGTGGAAACACTGGCCAAAGTCGTCAAGATCATGAAAAAGGGAAGCGCCTGGTTTACCGGTTTTGGCACCAAGGATTCAGCCGGCACGAAACTGCTGAGCATCTCCGGGGATTGCAGGTACCCGGGCGTCTACGAAATTCAATGGGGATACTCCATCTACGATATCCTGCAGATGGCAGGGGCGACAGAAACACAGGCCGTCCAGGTCGGAGGCCCCTCGGGGATACTGATCGGCCCCAACCAGTTTCCCAGAAGGCTTGGGTATGAGGACCTGGGAACCGGCGGTTCCCTGATCATCTTTCATGAGTCGAGGGACCTGATACAGGAGGTGGTGATGAATTTCATGGATTTCTTTATCGAAGAATCCTGCGGATCCTGTTCGACCTGCCGGAATACTCCCGTCCTCCTCAAACAAAAACTTCAAAAGATACTCGACGGTCATGGGGTGGTGCAGGATATCGACGACCTGCTCGAATGGAGCAAGAACCTGAAGTTCAGCAGGTGTGGACTGGGACATACGGCCGCCAACCCGATCGTTACAAGCATCCAGAACTTCAGGCACCTTTACGAAAAACTTGTTCAGCGCGACCGGGTATACGATACCGGATTCAACCTGGCCGAATCCGTCAGGGAATCCTGCGAAGCAGCCAACCGGCCGGTTCTTACATAACATGAAAACACAAAAAATACGATATGTCCGATAAAGTAAATTTCACGATCGACGGAAAAGCCTGCCAGTCCGAAGAAGGCAAATACCTCGTCGAAGCTGCAAAGGAAAACAGGGTTTACATACCCACGCTTTGTAATTATGAGGGTCTTAAGCCCAAGGGGGCCTGCCGCATCTGTACCGTTAAAATCAACGGCCGCCTTGCAACGGCGTGCACCTCACCGGTTCATGAGGGGATGACTATTGAGAACAATACGGATGAACTGAACGAGATCCGGAAAGAGATCATCGAACTGTTATTTGTTTCGGGAAACCATTTCTGTCCCGCCTGTGAAAAAAGCGGTAATTGCGAACTCCAGGCACTTGCTTACCGCTATGAAATAATGGCCCCCCGTTTCCCATTTATATTTCCCCAGAAGGAGATCGACGCTTCCTACCCCCGCATCATCAAGGAACAAAACCGGTGTATTCTCTGCAAACGATGCATCCGGGGCATAAAGGACGAAAATGGCCATAGCTATTTTGCCTACAGGAACAGGGGCAAGGACTCCCTGGTGGTTGCAGACCGCAAGTTAATGGCAGAAATGAGCCCTGAAAAGGCCCAGGAGGCCATGGATATCTGCCCGGTCGGCTCCATACTGATCCGTGAGAAGGGATGGGTCGAACCCATCGGCACCCGCAAATACGACCTCAGGCCGATCGGCAGCGAGATTGAAAACAAATAAAAAGCATATAGGAGACCTAACAGAATGAAAAAACCAGTAATAGCGACGACATCATTGGCAGGCTGTTTCGGGTGCCATATGTCCATCCTCGACATTGACGAGCGCATCCTGTCGCTGATCGAGCTTGTTGAGTTCCACAAATCGCCCATCAACGATATCAAGACCTTTACCAAGCAATGCGACATCGGCCTGATCGAAGGCGGGTGCGCCAACTCCGAGAACGTTCACGTATTAAGAGAGTTCAGGAAGCATTGCAACATTCTTGTGTCGGTCGGTGAATGTGCGATAATGGGGGGACTCCCGGCCATGCGGAACGGCATCCCGATCAAGGAATGCCTCCGGGAAGCATACCTGACAGGGCCCTCCACCACGGCAAATACCGGCCATATCATCCCGAACGACCCGGAACTGCCAATGCTGCTCGATAAGGTCTATCCCTGCCAGGAAATAGTGAAAATTGACTATTACCTGCCGGGCTGTCCCCCGCGGGCGGACCTGATATGGGAAACGCTTGTTTCCCTGATCAAGGGAACGCCTGCAGAATTGCCGTATGAAGTCATAAAATTCGATTAATTAATAAAATATCATGGGACGTAAAATAACGATAGAACCGGTTACACGGGTCGAGGGACACGGGAAGGTAACCATTCACCTCGACGATGACGGGAATGTGGCGCAGTCCAGGTTACATATTGTTGAATTCAGGGGATTTGAGCGCTTCGTTCAGGGCCGCCCCTACTGGGAAATGCCGGTGCTTGTGCAGCGGCTCTGCGGCATCTGCCCCGTTTCCCACCACCTGGCCGCAGCCAAGGCCCTTGATGTGATCGTCGGCGCCGGCACCGGGGAGGGACTGACCCCCACCGGGGAGAAAATGAGGCGCCTGATGCACTACGGACAGATATTCCAGTCCCACTCCCTCCATTTCTTCCACCTGTGTTCTCCGGATATGGTTTTCGGGATTGACGGGGACCCGGCCCTGCGCAATATCATCGGCGTAGCCATGAAGGACAAGGAACTGGCAGTCCAGGGGATCATGATGAGGAAATTCGGGCAGGAAATCATCAGCGCCACCGCCGGGAAGAAGATACACGGCACCGGTGCCATCCCGGGTGGCATCAACAAACACCTGAGCATCGAGGAACGGGACAGGTTGCTGAAAGGCGCCGACCCGCTCAACGCCGACAAGATGATCGAGTGGTCCCAGGCGGCGGTGGACTGGTTCAAGACCTATCATAAAAAGAACAAGGATTTCATCGATAATTACGCTGTCTTCCCTTCCAACCACCTCAGCCTGGTCAGGAAGGACGGGGCCATGGACCTTTACCATGGCGTACTTCGCGCGGTTGACTCCGAGGGAAACAAGATCCTGCATGACGTGGATTGCCAGAACTACCTGGACTATATAGATGAAGAAGTCCGTTCCTGGAGCTACATGAAATTCCCTTACCTGAAAGAATTCGGGAAATCCGAAGGCTGGTATACGGTGGGCCCGCTGGCAAGGCTGAATACCGCGGACTTCATACCGACTCCCCTGGCGCAGAAGGAATT
>CAZVLG010000177.1:0-1604 GCA_964627835.1 uncultured Bacteroides sp. | reverse complement strand
GAGGAGGCATTCACCCTGTGGAAAAGCCAGGTCCTGGAAAGCATGTACCTTGGTGCAAGTCCGGGCAACTTCCAGCAGCTTTCATTCTATGATGCCTTCCGGGGAGAGTTGTACAGGGATTTCGCCGATCCCGTCGGTATGGCGGCTCGGACCCTTGTAGAGGGACTGTTCGGGATCGTCCCCGATGCCCTTGAAAGAACCCTGACTATCCGGCCGGGGCTGCCGGAGGAATGGGATTTTGCCAGCCTGGAAACACCCGATATCCTTTTTCGTTTCAAGCGGGAAGGAGACCAGGATCAATACACCATCGTCCCTTCCTTTCCCATGAACATGTCCCTCCTTTTACGAGTTAAAGCCCGTAAAAGCATGATCGGTACCGTACGCATAAATGGAAGGGAGGCTGCCTGGAAAAATCTTTCCGGATCCGTGGGAGATCCGTATATCGAGATATTCGCCGAACATGCCGACACCCTGTCCATCCGCATTCAATGGAAGGGCAGTTCGCCGGAAAAACCCCGCATGGCCGAAACCCTGGCTGCAGGGGACAGGCAGGTAGTGGAATTCCGAAAAGCCCGGGTGCTTAAATTTTACGATCCCCAACAGGCCTCGGAGGATCCCGTCCTCTCGGACCGGTCCGTTTCGTTTCAGGCCAGCGGGGTCGCGGGACACCGGACTGTGTTTGCCCGGCTCGAGCAAGACGACCTGAGCTGGTGGGCACCTCTTTGTTTTGAACTTAAGCCTCCTATTGAATTCACTGCCTCCAGTGACCTGAAGTATAATGAACTAAAATTCAAAATTCATAACCGCTCCCGCATGCAGATGGAAGGCCGGGTAAAGGTGAATGGCAACACTCACTCCGATCTGATTATCGGTCCTCTTAAGGTCTCAAAAGAATTATCCGCTCCGCCGGATATGCTGGTGCCCGGTTCCAACATCATTGAGTTTATTACTTCCGATACGGTATACCGGCAGAATCTCGTCAACTGGAATATTGACGCCTCTCCGGCTGCCACATGGGAAACGATTGACCTTTCCGGCTGTTTCAATGACCGGGTGAGCAATATCTTTTCGAACGAATACCTTTCACCCAGGCCCGGATCGCCCACGCTCCAGATACCGGTGCAGGGTATCGGGGACTGGTGCTCCTACGGCCGAACGGCCGATATTGATGACAGCGGATTGCGTGCCAGGGCAGGAGAGAAAAACCGTATCGTGCTCGGGCAGGGGATCCCGCTCCGCACACCAGGCGCTGCCGGTGTTCCCAACATACTTTTCACCTCAAGATGGGACAATTACCCGGAGGCAGCCAGCGTTCAATTATCCGGCAAGGCATCGCATGCCTACCTGTTAATGGCCGGTTCCGTGCACCATATGCAGAGCCGCATGATAAACGGCATTGTCCGGATCAGTTATGCAGACGGCTCCTTCGAAGAACTCAGGCTGGTGCATCCGGATACCTGGTGGCCGATCGAACAGGATTATTATACGGATGGATATGCTTTCCGTGTGGATGCACCCAAGCCCCCGAGAATCTACCTCAAGACAGGGAAGGTCCAGCAGGAGGATTACCAGGTCCTGAAAAAGAACGGGACCATCGATATTGA
>CAZVLG010000176.1:0-7683 GCA_964627835.1 uncultured Bacteroides sp. | reverse complement strand
ATGACATGATGAACCACAGCCAGATCACTGAGAACATCATGTACATCGGGCACAAGATCATGGACTTCCCCAACCAGCGGAGCATCCATGCCGGCGGCGTGCTGATTTCCGAAGAACCCATCACCGCCTATACGGCCCTGGACATGCCTCCAAAAGGATTCCAGACCACACAATGGGACATGTACGTAGCAGAGGAGATCGGTTTCGAGAAACTTGATATCCTCAGCCAGCGGGGCATCGGGCATATCAAGGAATGCGCGGACATCGTCCTGGACAACCAGCGAAAAAAAATAGATGTGCATGAAGTAGAAGCTTTTAAGAAAGACCCAAAGGTACGTGACCAGTTGAGACGGGGTGAAACCAACGGATGTTTCTATGTAGAGAGCCCTGCGATGAGAGGACTCCTGAAAAAACTCCGCTGTGACAACTACCTCAGCCTGGTGGCGGCCAGTTCCATCATTCGCCCGGGAGTAGCCAAATCCGGCATGATGCGTGAATACATCTGGCGCTTTCACCACCCTGGTGAATTTGAGTATATCCACCCGGTCATGGAGAAGCAGCTGAAAGAAACCTATGGCGTGATGGTCTACCAGGAAGATGTGATCAAGATCTGTCATCATTTCGCGGGACTCGACCTGGCCGACGCGGATGTGCTGCGCCGGGCCATGAGCGGGAAGTTCCGCTCCAAAAGTGAATTCAAGCGAATTGCCGCCAGGTATTTTGAGAACTGCAAGGCCAAAGGCTACACGGAGGAACTGGCCAGAGAGGTCTGGCGGCAGATCGAATCCTTTGCCGGTTACTCCTTCTCCAAGGCCCACTCTGCCTCCTATGCCGTGGAAAGCTTCCAGAGCCTCTATTTGAAGTCCCATTTCCCCCTCGAGTTCATGGTGGCTGTGATCAACAATTTCGGGGGATTTTACCGCACCTGGGTCTATGTCAATGAAGCCAGGCGCTGCGGGGCCAACATCAACCTGCCCTGCATCAACCGCAGCCAGCTTAAGACTTCCATCAGGGGAAAGGATATCTACCTGGGCTTCGTGCACATCGCCCACCTGGAAACCGGGACCCTGTCCTCCATCCTCGGGGAACGCGAACGTCATGGCCCCTTTAATAGCCTGGAGGATTTCACGGGCAGGGTCCCCATCGGAATTGAGCAACTCGTCATCCTGATCCGCTGCGGCGCTTTCCGCTTTACCGGCAAAGGCAAAAAGGTCCTGCTCTGGGAAGCCCATATGCAGCTGGGGAAGAGTACACCCGCCCGGCATGAACAGCGGCTGTTTTCCTCCCCGAAAAAAGAATTCCGGCTTCCCTACCTCGAGGAAGACGGGCTGGAAGACGCCTGCGACGAGATCGAGCTGCTGGGTTTTCCGGTCACGGTAACTGCCTTCGACCTGCTCAAAACCACCTTCCGTGGCGCCCTTATGTCCCGCGACCTGATGAAACATGTAGGGCAAACCGTGAAAATGCTCGGGAACCTGGTCACCATAAAAAACGTAAAAACCGTTAAAAAGGAATGGATGCATTTTGCAGCTTTCCTGGACGCCGAGGGAGAATTCTTCGATACCGTTCATTTCCCGAAATCACTGACAAGCTACCCCTTCCGCGGTTACGGTATCTACCTTATCCTGGGTGAGGTAACCGAAGAACTCGGTTTCCCGAGCATCAACGTGGAGAAAATGGCCAAACTGCCTGTCCAACCCGATCCCAGGTACTGAGTCTTTTTGATATTCGGTCTGCTATCCTTAATTTTACATGTGTGGACATCCAGGTGGCATTCCTGGCGTTCAGGAGGATATGTAAAATATCATGAAAGGATTCAGTATCTCAAAACGGGAAAATGTGAAGGAGAACATCAACCGGATCCTGCTCGGACAGGTGGACTATATACTTGGACATTGCAGCAGCGACCGGGAGAACGTGCATGTTTCCATCCATGAGATCCGTAAGAGCATCAAGCGGATACGGGCCGTACTTCGATTAATACGTGAAGAAATAGGTTACAGTACATATTATCGGGAAAACGTCTTTTACCGGGACATTAACCGGAGGATATCGGACCTGAGGACCTCCAGTGTACTGGTTCTTACCCTGGAAAGCTTCAAATCCGAACTCAGGTTGAGAAGGAATGAACTGGATCCGCTGATCGATTCCCTCCTTGAACAGAGGGAAAATATACTCTCCGGACTTCTTTCGGCGGGAAATGGCCTCCGGGACCTGTCGGAGTTGTTTTCCGAGGGCCGGGAACGCATCCCCGAACTGCCTGTGGAGCACGATGGTTTTGAGGCGCTTGAGGGCGGCCTGCAACGGATGTACAGGCAGAGCAGGGATTACCTGGATATGGCAAGGGCAAAACCCGGGGCGGACCATCTTCATGATATGCGAAAGCGGATGAAGTACTTCTGGTACCAGGTCCAGATCCTGACACCCATTTACCCGGTCCAGATGAGAGCATTTGCCCGTGCCCTTGAGAGGATTACCGAAAGGCTGGGTGTTTACCATGACCTGGAGATTCTTTCGGGGTATATACAGGAAAATGATGTGGAAGTGGATGCCGGGATACGGGAAACCCTTCTGGATGCATGCGAATTCAAGAAATCAGCTCTGCTTCCCTGGATCCTGCAAAAGGCAGGGCCGGCTTTTTCAGAGGATCCAGAGGCGCTTGTACTCAGGATGGGCGGGTACTGGAACCAGTATTTCCATAAAACGGTTTAGGTTAAAAGACAAAAGCCAAAGCAATGAATAAAAACAGAAGCCAGCATTGGATAGAGATTTTCGATAAGGTTACAGCATTCATGGAAAACAACCTGGAAAAATGGAATTCGATCGATGAAATACGCAGGACCTATGATGATTTTGTTAACAACCTTAATAAAATAACGGAGATCCAGCCGGAACTCGAACGGGACCTGTCGCCCCTGAAAAAAGAACTGACAGAAAAGAAGCAGCTGCTTCTTCAAAGGCTTTTCCCGGTAGGGAACATCCTGGATGTCTATGCCGAAGATCACAACATAAGTAAACAGAACAGGGCACTGGTGAAGGAACGTAAGCAACTGGAATCCCTGGGCAACAGGGAGCTCCTCGACCATGCATCCCGGCTGCACCGGCTCATAGACAAATACATGCATCGTGATGAAAAGCAGAAGCCTGCAAGGCGCAAGATTAGCCCGGGAAAGGACATCCAGCGCTACGGCCTCACACAGGCCATGATGGACGGGCTCCATTCGGCTATCCACCAGTTCCAGTCCGCCCTGGAGCTCAGGAAGGATGTAAGCACATACCGAAAGAAGGTGAAAAAGAAACGCGATGGATTGATCCGGGCGAATCGAAGGCTACTCAAGAACCGCATGAACAAGCTTATGAGCGTTTTTTCCGGCACGCACCCATCCTTGTACAAAGAGTATATGGGCCTGGGCAGCAGATAAATACCTGTATTTTTTTGGCTGATTTATACGGAATTGTTAACTTCTGTGGATTTTAAGGTACATTGGAATCGGTCCGGGCTATCTGCGGGATCCATACAGGAAATTCCCACACTGGTTTCAACAGTTTCTCAGGTCACATACCTGGAATGATGCGTGTGGAATGCCCGGTTTTATTTCCGTGAAATGCATTAACCAGCAGCTATGAAAAATCAGAAATTAAACCGAAGACATTTCCTGAGGAATTCGTCTGCCGGTGCTCTGGGAGCCGGTATTTTCGGTGGCTTTGGACTCAAACCTTCCGCCGGCGACCCGGGAGACGAACCGCCAAGGATCAAAGGATACAAAATCCTTGGCAGGACCGGATTCAGGGCCTCCGATATCTGCATGGGTGTCTGTTTCAGTGATTCCATATACCGGGCAGGCCTGAATGCCGGAATCAATATCATCGAAACCTCTGAAATGTACAGCCAGGGAAACGAGGAAAAATCTCTTGGCAGGATCATGAAGGATTTCAAACGCGAGGAACTGTTCCTGCTGACAAAAATAACCCCAAAAAATAAATGGAATACCGCCGATGAGGTTATAGCCAGGGCAGAAGCCAGCATGAAAAGGCTGCAGACCGATTACCTGGATTGTTATATGATCCACGGGGCAACAAGCTCCGAAATGGCCGGCAACGAAGCCTTCCATGAAGCCGTTGACCAGATGCAAATAAAAGGTTCCATCCGGTTCCGGGGCATCTCCTGCCACGGGCACAGCTGGTGGGACAATCCCGATGAAAGCTACGAGCAGGTGCTGATGAATGCGATCGATGACGGGCGGTTTGATGTAGTAATGCTTCCCTACAATTACATTGAAAGTGAGACCGGTGACCGCGTTATTGCCGAAGCAGGGAAAAAGAATATTGGCATCCTGGCCATGAAATCAAACCCGGTTTACCTGTTCGAATACCTTGACGAGTTGAAAAAAGAAAGAGAGGCAGAGGGTGACTCGCTTAATGAGAGGTATACCCTGATCTGGGAAAAATTTAAAAAGCAAACCGAAGAATCAAAATCCTTTTTCAGGAAATACGATTATGAAAGTCTTGAGGAACTGAACGAGGGAGCCATTCAGTTTGTACTTTCCAATCCCGGGGTCCATAGTATCTGCATGTTTTTTAAGGACCTGGCCGGGTTTGATAAATACATACGCCTGTCCGGAACCAGACTTGATGACAGGAAGCAGGCCATGCTGAATGATTTCAGGGAACTGTACGGTCCCCTTCAATGCCGGATCGGCTGCAATCGCTGCGAGGCCGCATGTCCCCATCATATCCCGGTCAACACCATCATGAGGTACAACTACTATTTTCACGGCAAAAAAAGAGAGAAGTATGCCATGCAGCAATATGCAGATCTGCAGATCCCCGGACCGGAGGTTTGTCATAACTGCCAGGGATACTGCCAGGAGGCATGCCCGCATGGGGTTCTTGTAAAGGGACTTCTTTCCCTTGCACATCAAAGTCTTGCTTTTAACCATAATCCTGCTGTCTAACCAAATACCATTAAAAATGAAAAGACCACTGCGAACTCTACTTACGCTTATTCTGGCCGGCTTTGCTTTCAGCGCCCTGTCACAGGACAGGGCTGTGGTCCTCGCCGACTACATGCAGGTCAAACCCGATAAAGTAAACCGGTACCTGGAACTTGAAAATGAGTGGAAGAAGATACATGAGGCCCGGCTTGAAAAAGGTTTTATTACAGGCTGGCAGCTATGGCAGAAGATGTATGGCGCTCCTGAGGACAAATACCAGTACATAACCCTGAACTGGTATGAAAATTTCGAGAAGAGCAGCAATGCCGGAACGGCTGAGGTCCTGAGCGAACTTTACAATGAGAAAGAGAGGGAGGAACTGGTCGAAAGGACCCTGAAGGCACGGGATGAGGAAATTACCGAGGTAATGCACCGGGCCCTAAGCACGGAAAACAATTCGCAGACTTCATATATTGTGATCTACCGGATGAAGGTAGAACCCTCAAAGGAACAGGAATATGTCAGGATGGAACAGGAAATATTCAAACCCCTCTATGAGGAAGCCATAAAGCGCGGGGAAATGAGTACCTGGAGCATCTGGAAAAGATGGCCGTTTGAAGATGACGATTATCAATTCGTTGCTGTTAACGGTTTCAAGGATTTTGCAGAGATCGATGATGTAAACTTCCCGGATTTGTTTGAAACGGTCCATCCGGAACTCGATATTGACGAGCTCAATATAAAAGTAAACGCATCACGCAAGGTCACCAGTGTCGAGATCTGGCGCCTGATCGACGCGGTGATGCAGGAAAGCGGCCATGAGTAAAAATAAGCGCCCGGAAAGGCTTTTAGGCTAAGTATCCCATTCTTTGGATTAATCTGTATCTTGTACACCTGCAATCAACCCTGGCAATGGCTGGAAAAACTGAACCACCAAATACCTTTCTCTGGGTGCTCAGGGGACTAACCTCTGCATTTCTGCTGGGATATCTTGTTTCGGTCTATTTTGCAATAGTTATTTATGAATGGTTCCCCTCGGGGAACCTGGCCGAGGATCTTCTGGGCATTGGTTTGCTGCTATTGGTCGCATGGGGTTACTATCTTATGTGGGTCCGCAGAGAATTGCTGGCAGGCATCGTCTTTATCATCTGGTATGTAGCTTTATGGCCGGTGGAGATCCTTGTAGGGGGAGAAACCTTTGAAGATTCCCCCGCCCCGGGCTTCCTGCTATTCATCCTGGGAATCCTGTTCCTGGTATACTGCAGCGGTGCCGGCAAAAGGAAAAAGAGACAGATGGAATCAGGCGGATAATTAAATAATAGTTGAATGAAATATACCCATATCTTCACATGCTGATTTTTCAGCCATAAAACGAAAAACAATGAGACACCGGTTCCTTATTAAAATCCTGCCCCTTGTCATTGGCATATTTTTCTTGGTTCCATGCGGGTTCAGCCAGGATACCATCCCGAATTTCCAGCTGGAGCCACGCGTTAAATCCGTCGTAATTAAAAACGACCAGACCGAGTATGTTGGTTTTATCCTGCAGCGGGATGCCCGGGAGCTCCTGATCGATGTGGACGGGCTCGGAGAGATATACATTCCTATGCATGAAATTAAGAGCATTAAAGAGCTGGCAGAAGGCAAGGAATATTCAGGCGGGGAACTGTTTGCCACACGCTATTTCATAACCACGAACGGGCTGTCGCTGAAAAAAGGTGAGCGTTATGCCCTGTTCAACTGGTGGGGACCTGAAATACACTTCAATGTGGCGGATAACGTGTCGATGGGGGCGATGACCACATGGGTCGCCGCACCCCTGATCGGTTCCTTCAAATTTTCTATCCCGATAAGTGATCAGTTCAGCCTGGGTGCGGGCCTGCTTGCAGGAACCGGCTTATGGGCTGCCTTCGATGCCGTCGGTGCGCTCGCCTATGGCTCGGCAACGGTTGGCGATTATGCCAATAACCTCACCCTTAGTGCAGGATGGTTGGGAATGACCTATGGCGGAGATGGGGGATCTTCACCCTTAATGTCGGTGGCCTTTAACATCCGGGCCGGCCAGAATTTTTCCATCGTGGGAGATTCTTTTATCGTTCTGGGAAAAGATACAAGAGGGGCCCTGATTATTCCGGGCTTGCGATATTCCAGAGCGAATACCAGGGCGTTCCAGTTTGGTCTCGCAGGCCTTGTGGCTGACGGTGAAGTGATTCCATTCCCCATACCCTTTCTTGGATTCTTCAGGTCTTTTTAAAAAGGTTTTTCAGACCCTTCCAGGGGGGAGGATGTAAGTCTTTTTAATGTGGTTTTTCAAGCCTTTCCAAAGGGATTCTTCAGGTAATTTAAAGGGATTCTTGAGGTCCTTTAATAAAATTCTTCGGGTTTATTAAAGAGTATTCCGGAAGCACTTCCCGACCGCCCGGGTCTGTCAAGCGAATATCAGATCTCAAGGTTTGAGTATTCATGTGTGGGCTCATACGCATATTCCGGATATTCGTAAATGGAGATTCGTTCCTCTGTCTGCCCCAGGGAATAACCGTAGACGCCATCGTACTCGCTCCGATCCTCCCCAAAACTCTCCAACTGGTCAAGGTACTCCTGGATTGACTTGGATTCGATGATGATTACCTTTCCCATCTTTTCGATGATGGGACTGTGATTGCGGGTTTCGTCATGATCAAATTCCAGGATCCGGCGTCCGTACCTGGTAATTCCTATCACTCTGAATGTCAGACTTTTACCTACCCCC
>CAZVLG010000175.1:0-1823 GCA_964627835.1 uncultured Bacteroides sp. | reverse complement strand
GAAGTTTCGGCTGCAGGATTTGCATCCGGGTATTTCAGCGGAGTACAGGTGGAGCCGGACCTGGCTACCTGGCTCGATATTACCCTGTCTCCCCTCCGCAAGGGAAGTACGGAGATAAGCAGCATGGAGATCCGCCCGAATCCCTTCGTTGCCGGTGCAGAACTTATCATCCATGCCGAATTGCCCGGCCCATATGACATATGCCTGTACGACCTGAACGGGCGGCTGGTCCACCGGCAGCGCATCTTTTGCGAGTCACCTGGGAAACACAGCTGTTCCCTCGATGCCAATCATCTGAAGCGGGGTGTTTATCTTCTGAAACTAACCTCGGAAAAAGGTGTTCATGTGCAAAAGATCTTCAAATCCCAATAGAAATAAAAAGTATCTTTGCCCGTTAAGAATCATTATTGACCATTTTCCCCTGTAGCGCAAATGAAGGCCTTTCATTATTACCCAGTCTTTATCCTGTTTTTATTTTCTGCCGGATTGCAGGCGCAGAACAGCAGCAGGATACCATCTGAGAAACCAAAACTGATCCTCACCCTGGTGGTCGATCAGATGCGGTATGATTTCATCCATCGGTACTGGGATAAATTTGAGGAAGACGGGATAAGGAAACTGGTCGGTTCAGGAACGTTTTGCAAAAACGCATATTATAATTACCTGATCAATGAAACCGCGGTGGGGCATTCCACCATTGCAACCGGTACACTGCCGTCACATCACGGGATCATTTCCAATAACTGGTACAATAATTTGCGCAATGAAGTGGTCTATTGTGTGGAGGATGATAAAGTACAAACGGTCGGGGGCAGTTACGAATCCGGCCGGTTCTCCCCCCACTACCTCCTGGCATCAACCATAGGCGATGAAATTCACCTGGCCTCGAATTTCAGGTCAAAGGTCATCGGCCTCGCCCTTGATAACAGCGCAGCCATTCTTTCAGCAGGGCATTCAGCCGATTATGCATTCTGGTATGACGATGAAACGGGAAACTGGGTGAGCAGTTCCTATTATGTGGATTCACTGCCCTCATGGGTCCGCGAATTCAATGAAAAGAAGCTTCCTGAAGCCTACCTGTCACGCAACTGGGAACCCTTGCTGCCGATCAGCGCATATACGGAAAGTGGGAACGATACCAGTATATTTGAATTGGGACTGAATGGACGCAGTGTTTTTCCATATGACCTGGACAGGTTGAGCACTCCCAAAAGGAACCAGCGGGATTACCGTATTTTGAAATTCACTCCTTTCGGGAATGTGCTTACCGGTGATTTTGCTACCGCCATCATCATGAATGAAGAACTGGGCCAGGATGAATACACCGACTACCTGGCCATTGGCTTTTCGGCAAATGAGTACATTGGTAAATGTTTCGGGTCGAACTCTGTTGAGATCCAGGATGCAATGCTGCGCCTTGACCAGGAGATAGCACATATCATGAAATTCATTGACCAGTATGTAGGTATCCAGAATACCCTGATCATCCTGACCTCTGACCATGGACTTTCGTACTCGCCTGCCTTCCTTTCTGCAAACAAGATCCCTTCCGGGGATTTCAATCCATACAGTTCACTCACCCTTCTCGGATCATATCTGAATGCCATATATGGCAGGGGAGACTGGGTCAAATATTACTATGGACAGCAAATCTACCTGAACCATGAACTCATAGAAACCTCCGGCATTTCCTACCAGGAGATACAGGAACGCACTGCCCAGTTCCTGATCCAGTTTGAGGGAGTATCCAATGCCGTGACCTCTTATACCCTTCAGACCTCCAATTTCTCCCAGGGCATTTTTCAGAAAATGCAGAACGGTTA